>JANNCZ010000781.1:0-2765 GCA_031387185.1 Burkholderiales bacterium | reverse complement strand
CGCGCGGCCCCGCTGAGGCTTCCAGTTGCGCGATCTGGTCTCGCGTGGCCAGCGCACAGCATCGCGGGCCCGCTGCCTCGGGTAACGGCTGAAGGGGCAGAGTGCCGCAGTGGAAAAACCAATAGGCCTGGTAGGCATCCACATCCATCAGGCCGGTCCTTTTCAGATACAGGCTTGCCCCGTTACACACAGTTGCGAGCACGAGCCCGATTGCGACCGCCCAAGCCAAAGACCTAAAGCCCTTCGTTTCGGGATGTGCCATTCAAGTCTTACCCAGCCGGTTTGGCGGTGACAAATTCGAATGCCTCAATCGTCCCTTCAACTGCCTTCTCGACCGTGTATTCGTTGACCTGTTTCTGCGCTTGTTCGCCCATCGCTTTACGCCCTTCATGGTCCACAGCAATTTCGACCAGGCGCCGCGCCAGTTCACCCACATTGCCAAACGGGAAAATTGCCCCGGTTACGCCAGCCAGCACAAGATCTGGCCCGCACCCAACCCGGTCGCTCACGATGGCCGGCAGCCCGCACACCATGGCCTCATTGACCACCAGACCCCAAGTCTCACCGAAATCCGATGGCAAAACCAGACAATCAGCCGCCGCATAGGCTTTCGGCATTTCAGACTGGTTCAGAAATCCGGCAAAACTGACCGGCAACTCAGCCGCCTCTACAAGCTGCACACTCTGCTCCATCAGGTCGCCCGTGCCGGCGACTAGAAGGTGAATGTGCGGCTGTGCGTCACATGCCAGACGAAGTGCGTTCAACAAATCCAGTATGCGTTTTTTTTGCTGAAGCTTGCCAGCGAACAAAAAGCACACCTTGCCAGGGGGAACACCCCATGCCGCCCGCAAAACTTCCCGTGATCCGATGCAGGCGTCGTACTGCGCGCGGATACGCGCATTGTCGACAAAATACCGGCACGGGAAGATCGCCGCAGGATCAACGCCGTTGCCAAGGTAAAACGTCTGATTGGCAGCCCCGATGGCGAGGAATGCATCGAAGCGCGACAACAACATCCGGTGCGCTGCCCTGATCCACCATGCCCGCTTGTGCAAGGCATTCGACTCAGCACGGATGATGGTGGGAATGCCCAGCCGCATGCAGGCCCACAGCCCTTGCAGCAAAGACCATGATTGCCAGCCGGTGATGATGACGGCATCCGGCCGGCTGCGCGCCAATTGCGCGTAGACCCCCGCAGTGTTGGTGCCAAAAAAACGTCCCAGGCCGGGCAAACGCGCCTTGTTTTCCAGTACCTCAAACGCATAGCCTTCGAACATCGGAATATCCCATTCGAAGGACACACCAAAACCGGTACCCTGCTGCTGCCGGTCCGGCAACATCGAATAGAGCACCTTGACGTTCAAATCTGGCACGATCGAGAGCGCCTGAAACCACGGCACCTGATACTGAATCGGATGCGTCGCGAGAATCGCAAGCGTCTTCACAATTGTTCTGACGCCTGATCTTGAGCTTGCGCGCTAACCAACTTCGGGCCACGCAAGCGCAAGGAAAGCGCCCAAACAAAACCCCCGAGTTCGGCGGCCAAGGTGAACGGAATCCACCACGGGCGGCGCGCGTGATGCCGGGTGCGCACAGCGCGCAACGGGCGCAACACCATTTGCCACCAACGCCGCCTGACATGGCGGGCGCGCAGCAGGAAGTAATACGCCCCCACAGCATGGTGCGGTTTAATCGTGGTGAGGTGCTCGCCGAAAGAGCGTGTGCCGCCGGCGCCCGCCTTGAGATGGCGAATGCTGGCGGCCGGCTCGAACAGGATCTTCTCACCCGCAGTGGTGGCGCGGTCGCAGAATTCGGCCTCGAAGCGGTAGGCGACCCGGACAAAGTTCTCGTCGAACCCGCCCAGCTTGAGCGCGGTGGCTTTTTTCACCGAGAAGTTGCCGCCCATCAGTTCATGCACCCAGGCACGCTGGCCGGCGCGGAACAGGAACTCGCCGTTCGCGGGCGGCGCGGCCAGCACTTCTTCGCCGGGCTGCAGCACCTGCCCCGCGACGATGTTGCAAATGCCTTCCGCCTGGGCCCGGGCATGCGCGGCAATCAGGTTCGCATGCGGAATGATGTCGTCGTCAAGGAACAGCACGATCTCGCTGCGCGCCTGCATGAGGCCAGTGTTCATGGCATGCGTGATCGACGGCCGGGTGAGGCGCAGCCAGCAAATGCGCCCCGCGTCGTGCCAGGCCTGCAGCGCGGCGGCGGTGCCTGGGTCGTGCTGCTCGCTCTGGTCGACGATGACGATCTCGTCCGCCGGCGGATGCAGGGCATGCAGGTAGCGAATCGACTCGACCAGCACTTGCTCGCGGCGGTAGGTTGGAATGACGACGGAAACAGCCATGGTCATGGCACCTTAGATCCGCATGCGCAGCATGCGGGCGGGCGCGCCCGCAACGATGCTCATGGGCGCCACATCACGGGTCACCACTGAATTGGCTCCCACCACGGCGCCGTCGCCGATGGTGACCCCGGCCAACACCACCACGCCCGCGCCAAGCCACACATCCGACCCGATCGAGACCGGCGCGGCAATGCTCGGCTGCTGGTCGATGCGCAGATGCGACGCGACGCCATGGCCGTGGTCGGTGATAAAGCAACGCGGCGCAATCAACGAGTGGCTGCCTACGGAGACCCCGAGCGACACATCGAACTCGGTGCCGCGGCCGACAAACGTGTGGTCGCCAAGCGTCAGCCTGGCCTCATCGCCGACCAGCTTGAGGTTCGCGATGCAATTCGAGGCGCGGCTGGTCATCGCC
>JANNCZ010000704.1:0-1807 GCA_031387185.1 Burkholderiales bacterium | reverse complement strand
GGCGGGTGCGTGGTAAACAAACGCTTGATGCCATCACCCACGCCGCCGGCAATGCCGAATGCCGCCATCCGGTCGGGCAAGGGCTGTGGATGCAGACCGCCGAGACGTTGCAGCGCAGAGATCATGTTCTGCCGGCCCGCAAAATCAGCACCACCCTTGTCGGCAATGAATTCGCGGCGGCGCGAAAACCACATCACGATCATCGACGCGAGCACGCCAAGCACCAATTCGGCAATGATCATGGTGACAAAAAACGCCGGCCCCTGGCCGCGCTCGGTTTTGAAGATGATCTTGTCGACCAGATAGCCGATCACGCGCGAGAAGAACATCACGAAGGTGTTGACCACGCCCTGGATCAGCGCCAGCGTGACCATGTCGCCGTTGGCTGCGTGCGCGACTTCGTGCCCGAGCACGGCTTCGGCTTCTTCGCGTGTCAGCGCATGCAACAGGCCGGTCGACACCGCAATGAGCGAACTGTTGCGGCTCATGCCGGTGGCGAAGGCGTTGACGTCGGGCGCGTCATAGATGCCGACCTCGGGCATCTTGATGCCGGCCTTCTCCGCATAGCGCCGCACCGTATCGACCAGCCAGACTTCGGTGCCATTGGCCGGCGTCTCGATCACTTGCACGCCCATCGAGCGTTTGGCCATCCACTTGGAAATCGCCAGCGAGATGAACGAACCACCAAACCCCATCACCGCCGCGAAGATCAGCAGCGAAGTGAGGTTGAGGCCATTGGCGTTCAGATAGGGTTCCACGCCAAGCAGGCGCATGGAGACCGACAGCACCAGCACAATCGCCATGTTGGTGGCGAGGAACAGAACGATGCGTTTCATGGGCAACGGCACTCCGGGAAATAAGAAACAAAATGGCGGCGGCTTAACGGTTTTTCAACGGCGCGGCTTTTCCAAGTAAGTAAGCACTGCGCCAACAAGCCGTTTTGACCAGCCACAGCGCCGCTTGGTTCCGACGTCAGTCTCGTGCAAGGTTCGCGCCGGGTTGATGCCCGACGCTCACGCGGCGCCATCGAATCGAAATTCACGCCGGCTGCTGCGCTTTCCACGCATCGACAATCTGCGCCCCGGTCGCCGCCCATACGCCCTTGCGCGACAGGATGTGGTCGAGCGCTTGTTCCAGCGCGCCGATGCGATACGGTTGCCCGGTGATCCACGGATGCAGCGAAATCGCCATCACGCGCCCGCCTTGGGTAGCGGATTCGCGATAGAGCACATCGAACTGGTCACATAGCGCATCGCGAAAATCGTCTTCGGTGTGATGGTTGTTGATGAGGATTTGGTAGTCGTCAATATCGCACGGGTGCGGCATGGCGGTGACTGGGCCCGATGCTGTGTTGAAGCCATAGGGCATGTCGTCGTTGACCCAGTCACACAGATAGTCGCAGCCAGCAGCGGCGACCAGATCAGGTGTCGCGAACGACTCGGACTTGGCGGGTGAGAGCCAGCCGCGCACCTTCTGGCCTGATGCGCGGCGCAAAATGTCGAGCGTGGTGGTGACCAGGCGTTGCTCTTCCTCCAGCGGCAGGCCCTCGTAGTGCAGATGATCCATGTCGAGGCCATTGGCGAGAATCTCCCAGCCTTTGTCCACGCACGCCTTGATCAGCGCCGGGTAGCGCACCGCCACGGCGGCGTTGGCCGTGACCGACGCCTTGATGCCGCGCGCTTCCAACGCACGCATGATGCGGAAGATACCAACGCGATTGCCGTAATCACGCAGCGTGTAGTGGCGCAGATCTGGATACGACGTGACCATCGCACCCGGTGGCTTGAAGGGCTTGCCCTGCATGTCG
>JANNCZ010000683.1:0-3673 GCA_031387185.1 Burkholderiales bacterium | reverse complement strand
AAGGCCAGGACGGGTCAACTCTCCCAGGCTCCTTCCCGCGCATCCTTGGTGCGGGCCGGTACTGGGGGTAAATGATGCCTCGAGAGCCTTGTATACCAATGCGCTTGGGCCATCTAACCGCATAAAAATGGCGCGCACGATGTAGCCGCAGCGCCACGCAGATAGCGGCTATGCACGAATGCCGACTGCACGCCGGCCAGGCGCAGCAGGCTGTGTCCGGCGCCACGGCCAAGCTCCGCGCCACGACCAGGCTCCGCGCCACGGCCAATCTCCCAAATGGCTGCGCCGCTCATGCCTTCGAGCGCGGGAGTTTGGATGACCTGCCCGTCGCTGCGTTCGGCAATGTGTCCGTACACGCAGCGCGGTTCGCCGCCGCCGGGACTGCATGACGAGGTGGTAATCGTAAGCCGCTTTGCCGCGAGATAGCCGCGCTCGAAGCGCGACCACGCAGCCGGGTAACCGGCCAGGCAATAGGTCGTAGCAGGGGGTGTGGTGCGATTCGCCGCACGCGACGCTGCCGTGCGGCCCTTGCGCTGCGCGGCGTCTGCCCGCATCAGAGCAAGCCCGGCGGGTATCGCCATGCGCCCACGCAGCACGCGCGGCTGTGTGCGGGCGCGGGCGAGTTCGATGAACGCAATGTCGCAGCCCGGTACCAGGCGGACCTGAGCGCCTTCGAGCGAGAGCAATTGGCCGGTGGTGCGGCAGGGCACCAGCCAATTGCCGCTGGAGCTGGCGCGCTCGAACAAATGTGCGGCAGTCAACAAAATGTGACGCTCACCGTCGCGCAGCAACGTAGCGGTGCCGAGAATGCCGGCGCGTGCGTGGTCGTGAATGGCAATCGGCACGGTGCAGGCATCAAGCAGCGCGGTGACGGCGGGCACGGCAGCATCGGCCCCACCCAAGTGGATGTGCGTCTCGCCGAGTGCATCCCAAAGGAACATCGCTACTCCTTTACCCGCCGCCGGTGGGTATGCCAGAACTTGCTCGTCAGAGTCTGAATACGAGAGTGAATGCGCGAACCTGCACTCCACGAACGCTGCATCAGACTGCAGGCATTCTAAGCGCAAGCTGCCAGCAGCATGCACGCAGGAAGCCACAAACAAAGCCACAAACAAAGCCTCGAACAAAGCACTGAACAAAGCACTGAACATCGGTGACAATTGCGATCTTGCCAAATCGCACGGCAGCGTTGCCAACCTCCCAAGGCACTATTGCCGCCTCTCCAGTGAGCCAGCCATGAGCATGAAAAAATCCGACCTCGAAAAAAACAAGGGTATGAAGATCGCCGGCGCGATGAAGGGTACGCCAGTGCCGCATCGATTCGCACAAGGTGCGGCGGAACTACTCGACAAGCGCGAGCGCCGCGCGCGTGACGCGGCGGCTGGTCTGGTGCCGTTTGCCTGCAAACTGCCATCTGATCTGCAAAAACGCTTGAACGAACGCGCAGCGGCGCATGAGGGTGGCATCAATGCACTGGTGGCGCAGTTGCTCGAAAAAGCGCTGGCGTAGAAGTCGCCAGCACGTCAACGGGTGGTTGGCTCAGCAAGCGCAAGATGGAATCAGCGCAGGCGCCTCAAGGCTCGCCGGTATACCCAATCGCCTTGACGAACTTGCCCCACTTGTCAAAGTCGCTCTTGATAAGACGCGCAAAGTCCGCAGTGGCCATGCCGCCCGGCTCGAAGCCAAAGTTGCCGTAGAAGGCTTTGATTTCGGGCGTGGCGAGCACCCGGGCCATTCCGTCGCGCACTTTCGCAATCGCCTCTGCTGGCGTATTTTTGGCGGCGAAGGTGCCGATCCAACCGTCGTTTTCGATCTCTGGATAACCCGCTTCGCGGATCGTCGGCACCTCGGGCAACAGCGGCATACGTTTGCTGCCCATGAATGCGAGCGCACGCAGGCGACCCGCCTTGACAAACTGGGTTGACGTGGCCGGGCCATCCCACATCACCTGCATGGTGCCGGGGATCAAATCCTTGAGCGCATCGGGTGAGGCCTTGTAAGGGACGTGCTGCATCTCGATGCCGCCCATCTGATTGAGCAGCACGCCGCCGAAATGCGACAGCGTGCCGGCACTGTAGGACGCGTAGTTGACGCTGGCCTTCGGTCTAGTCTTGACCCACTCGATGAGTTCCCTCACCGTCTTAGCCGGCACCTGCGGGTTGACCACCAGCAGCAAGCTGCCGCGTCCAAGATCGGTGACCGGCACGAAATCGTTGAGTGGATCGAAGTTGTATTTGTAGACGTGCGGGTTGACCACAAAAGCCGTTTGGACCGTGATGAACATGGTGTTGCCATCAGCCGGTGCCTGCAACACCGCTTGCGCTGCGATCTGCCCGCGCCCGCCCGGTTTGTTCTCGACGATCACCGGGCGGCCCAGTTCGCGCCCCAAACGCTCCGCCATCGGGCGGATCAGGGAATCCATGCCGCCGCCGGGCTGGTCAGTGGTGACGATCTTGAGCGGGGTTTGCGCCAGCGCCGGCGCGATGGCAACTGCACCGCGCAGAGCGATGGCCGTGCAGCCCAACGTAAGGATCGCGCGACGCAGTGACAGGGAGGGCATGAGGGTCTCCTAACGTGAAGCCAGTTTGGGCGGATGCGTGGGTTGCGGATCGAGGCAGGCGAAGAATTGCGCCAGCGTTTCGGCGTCGCCTTGTGTCACGCGCACGCTGGCTTGGGCGGCCAGTTCAAAGAAGGGGGTGCCGCGTCCGAGGGCGATGAAGGCCTGACGCGTCAGGGTCAATGTGGCTGAAACCCGCTCCAGCACTGCCTCTGCGGGCGATGCATGAACTTGCAGCACGCCCTGGCGCAATTCGAGAACGAAGGTCTTGCCGTCGGGCGTGAAGGTAAGCGCGATGAGGTGATGGGCATCAAAGCAGCGCTCAGCCGCCACGCGTACTGCGAGAAACTGCAGCAAATTTTCCAGCGGCAGGCCGGCCAGAATGTCTTCCGACGAAAAGCCTGCGCCGCCGCGATAGGGCAACCCGTCGTATTTGCCTTCGAGCTCGTGCGCCGCCGTGAGCATCCAGTTGCGCCAGTTGACGTTGTCGCTCGCGAAGCCCATCTGGCGCAAGGCATCTGCCTTGAGTTGTTTGGCGGCTGCATCGCTGCCGTCCACGCGCACGAGATAGCTCGCCAGCTCGGCCGCCCAGCGCGCGTCGCCTGCGTCAAGCGCACCGCGCGCCTCGGTTTGCACGCGCGCCGCACCACCCATCAACGCCACCAGCCGGCGCGCGCGTTCGGCACGCGGCACCGGATCGAGCGTGGCCGGGTCGCCATCGAACCAGCCCAGTTGACCGCTGAACACCTGGCGCACCGAGTGCTTGACGGTGCCGTAGTACTCACCGAGCCAGGCGTGCGCGGCCAGATGCGCGGGCAAAGCGGGCAAGGTCTCGGCCAACTCATCGGGCGTGTAGCCCTTGTTGATGAAGCGCACTGCCTGATCGTGGGTGAAGGCAATCGCATCGCGATAGGCGGCGAGCAACTCGGCGATGTTGGCGTTGCCCGCCACCGGCCGGCCGTGCGCGGGCACCATGAAGGCTGCCGCGTGTTGCTCGACCAACTCTCGCATCATGTCAATCGTGCGCACCCACTGCACCGGGTCGCGATAGCGCGTGCCGCGAATCGTGTGCACGTTGGCAAAGCACTCGCCTTGAATCACCTCGGCCGACAGCAT
>JANNCZ010000678.1:0-4247 GCA_031387185.1 Burkholderiales bacterium | reverse complement strand
CGGTCAATGTGGTCATGGTGGCAGTCCAAGCGGTGATGGAACGAGATTAGCATGATTGGCATTAAATGCCAATGCCGCTTTACTCCTGGCGGCTTGCTCCTATCGACCAGATCCTGGCTGACAACCAGCAGACTGGTACTCCAGCACCTGGCCTCAATTGGGCCAGGCAATGAATTCAAACAATTGCGCTACGAAATGCGTTCACGATAGGTTCACGCTTCTGCGAGTTACGCAACCGCCAGGTTCAGGCCTAGCTGGTGATCGTCTTCGTCACCGCCGCTGTCGCGATGCTGATCGCGCGCGGTCTCGATGTCCGACAGATATTCGCGGGTCACATCACCGGTGATGTAGTTGCCGGAGAAGCACGAGGTCTCGAAATGGGTGAGCTTGGGGTTGAGGTCGCGTACCGCGCGCTCAAGGGCTTCGAGGTCTTGATAGATCAATTCGTCCGCGCCAATTTCAGCGGCGATCTCGGCTTCGGTCTTGTCGCTCGCGATCAATTCGTGGCGTGTAGGCATGTCGATGCCATACACATTGGCGTAGCGCACCGGCGGTGCGCTGGAGGCGAAGAACACCTTGGCCGCCCCCGCTTCGCGCGCCATGTTCACAATCTCGCGGCTGGTGGTGCCGCGCACGATGGAGTCATCCACGATGAGCACGTTCTTGCCCTTGAACTCGACGCCGATGGCGTTGAGTTTTTGGCGCACCGACTTCTTGCGCACCGCCTGGCCCGGCATGATGAAGGTGCGGCCGATGTAGCGATTCTTGATAAAGCCTTCGCGGTAGTCGAGCTTGAGTTTCATCGCCAATTGCATTGCCGAGGGGCGCGATGAATCCGGGATCGGCATCACCACATCAATCTTTGACGTGAGGCCAAGTGCGTCAATTTTCTCCGCGAGAAACTCGCCGAGCTTGAGACGCGCGGCATATACCGAGACGCCATCCATCTGCGAGTCGGGCCGTGCCAGATAAACGTATTCGAAAATGCAGGGGTTGAGCGAGGTCTTTTTGGCACATTGTTGGGCCGAGAAATTGCCATCGAGATCAATGTAGACCGCTTCGCCCGGCTCGATATCGCGCACGAATTCAAACCCCAGGCCTTCGAGCGCAACCGACTCCGAGGCCACCATGTAATCCACCCGGCCATCGTGTTCCCAGCGGCCCAGACACAGCGGGCGGATGCCGAACGGATCACGGAACGCAAGCAGGCCATAGCCGGCAATCATCGCTACCACTGCATACGCACCGCGCACCCGCTCGTGCACCCGTGAGACCGATTGAAAAATCGCGGCGGTATCAAGCCGGAAATTGCGCGTGTGCTTTTCCATCTCATGCGCCAGCACGTTGAGCAGCACTTCGGAATCTGAATCGGTATTGATGTGGCGCAGATCCTGGCGGAACATGTCCTGCGTCAGCGCGGCGGTGTTGGTCAGATTCCCGTTATGCACCAGCGTGATGCCGAATGGCGAATTGACGTAAAACGGCTGGGCCAGCGCGGGATTGCTGGACGAGCCTGCGGTCGGGTAGCGGCAATGCGCGAGGCCCATGGTGCCGGGCAGGTCGCGCATGTTGCGGGTGCGGAACACATCGCGCACCAGGCCCATGCCCTTGTGCATGTAGAAGGTCTTGTTGTCTGCGGTGGCAATGCCTGCCGCATCCTGGCCGCGATGCTGCAACAGCAGCAGCCCGTCGTAGAGCAACTGGTTGACCGGATGTTGGGAGACGACGCCGACGATTCCGCACATGGTGCGCTCTTTCAGGCCTGGAACTCGGGCCGGGGTGGGTACCTGGGGCTAGGCCGCCGTTTGCACAGAGAGTGCGCACGAGCGGCCAATCGCGTAAGTCAGAATTTTACCTTGCTGGCTATCTCAACCGGCAAAAATGGCAGCAGGGTGTTGACCGCCGTCTCGGCGAGCGGACTCAACAAGGCGTCCTTCCACACATCCATTTGCGGCAAGCGCGTCATCCCACCGACCATCACCAGCGCGATCACGATGACGAAGCCGCGTGCAAGACCAAACAGGCCGCCGAGGCCACGGTCGGCGAGGTCCAGACCGGCTGCAGAAATCGCGCGCAGGATGCCCCAGTTGACCAAGGCCATGACCAGCGCACCGCCCAGCAGCAGCAGCAAGAATGCAACGATGACACGCAGGATCGGCAATCCGATCACCGACGGCAGCAAGGCCGCAGCCTCGTTGGCAAACAGGCTTGCGACCACGAAGGCCGCGACCCAGCCGATCAGTGAGAGTATCTCGCGCACCAAGCCACGCAGCACCGACACGATGATCGAGATCAGCAGGATGGTGAGGACGGCGTAGTCAAAGATCGTCATGCTGGAGGCACCGGATCAGGCTGCCGTAGTTGTGGCCGTCACACTGGCCGGTGCGCGCCGCCTGGGCAGCTTGGCGCCGTTGAAGCAGACCTTCACACCAGCGGGTCTAATTGCCCTGACGGCCAGCATCTGACTCTGTCGTACTACGCCAACCACCATCAGCGCGGCACCACGTTGGCGTTGGCAAATCCCAATCCGCGAATTTGCTCACGCGCCGCGTCAGCAGCCTCGCGTGCAGCGAAAGGGCCAGCGCGCACACGGGTGCGTTCGCCATCTTTGGTGTCGAGTTTCTCGGTATAGGTCTTGATGCCCGCAGCGCCGAGTTTGTCACGCACTTCCTTGACTTTGTCTTCCGCTGCGAAGGCACCTACCTGCACCGCGAAGGCACCTTCGGTTGCGGGAGCCTTGGCCGCCTTGCCTTCGTTGCCAGCGGCAGACCCGGCCTGCGCATTCAGGATCGCAGCAGCGCGCTTCTCTTCCGCGAGGTCTTTGGCGCTGGGCGCGTTGGCTGACTTGGCAGCGGGAAGTGCTTTGGCCTCGATTTTGGTATCGGCCTTGTTATCCGCTTTCGCGTCAGCTTTCATGGCGTCCACAGGAGCGGCCTTGCCATCCGCTGGCGCAGCCTTGCCATCAACCGGCGAATTGAGCGCACCCGGCCCCTTGGTGACCAGCGCATCCTTGTTGGGAATCTGGATCGAGATGTCGGCGTCGAGCGGCTTTTTCTCGGCGTCGAACACCATCGGCAACACGATGACAGCCACCAGTGCCAGCGCAATTGCGCCGATCAGGCGGCGGCGCGCGCGGCGTTTGAGAGTGGAATCGTCTGCTTCAGCGGGAGTCGCCATGCGGTGCGGGGGCTTTCAAAACCTGCATTACGTCGGTGACCGTGAGGAAGGAGCCGAACACCAAAATTCTATCACCCTCCCCTGCGCGGCTGCGTGCAGCGCGATACGCCGTCGAAGGACTGTCGTGCAGCGTGCGCTCACCTTTGACCCCGGCACGCTGCAGGATGTCAGCCAGATAAGCTGCACTGGCACCGCGCGGGCCAGGCAGTGACGCGAGTTGCCAGGTATCGATCTTGCCGTCGAGCAGTCTCACCACCGCCGTGATGTCCTTGTCGGCCAGCATGCCGAACACAGCGTGGGTGTACGGCGCAAAACCGATGTTGGACAAATTCTCGGCCAGCACCCCGGCGGCATGCGGGTTATGCGCGACATCGAGAATCACTTGCGGCTTGCCCGGCAGCATCTGAAAACGCCCCGGCCACTCGACGTTGAGCAGACCTTCGCGTAGCGCCTGCATCGACACCGGCAGGCGCACGCGCAGGGTTTCCAACGCAGCAAGCGCGGCCGACGCGTTGAGCAATTGATTGGTGCCACGTAACGCCGGATACGGCAGGCCATTGCGGGTGATTGGCTCTGCCCCCTCTGGTTTAAACCAGAATTTCCACTGCGTGCCATTGACACCACCTGCACCGGCATAGCCAAATTCATGACCCACCCTGAGGAGAGTGGCTCCCAGAGCGGCTGACAGCGCAGCGACCGTGTGCGGTGGGCGCGGCTCGGAGACGATGGCCGGTTTGCCGGCGCGAAAAATATGCGCCTTCTCCCAGCCAATTTTTTCGCGCGTGTCACCGAGATAGGCCTGATGATCAAGATCGACACTGGTCAAGATCGCGCAATCGGCATCGATGATGTTGACCGCGTCGAGACGCCCGCCCAGACCCACTTCGAGGACCACGCAATCGAGTCCGGCGTTGGCAAACACCACAAATGCGGCCAACGTTGTGAATTCAAAATAAGTCAGCGCAACATCGCCCGCCGCCGCGCGCGCCGCTTCGACCCGCTCAAATGCGTCGCACAGTTCGGCGTCCGCCACATCCGCACCATCGACACGAATGCGCTCATTGAAGGTC
>JANNCZ010000670.1:0-3877 GCA_031387185.1 Burkholderiales bacterium | reverse complement strand
GGTACCATCGCCTCGCTCTGTGGCCGCATTGAACTGCTCAGCACCAACAATCCGGCGTTGCGCGAGTTCATTCCAAACGGGTTTGCGGCCGAATTGCAAAAGCTCTATTTCGACGCGGCGCTATCAGCCGACCCGGCCACGATGGCGCATCTGGAAGCACTGGTGTCAACTGATCGCATCCTGTTCGGCACCGACTACCCGTTTGGGCCCAAGGAACAAATGCAGCAGGCGTCATCGAGTCTCGATGCATTGCCGTGGAGTGCGTCCGTCAAGGGGCAAGTGGCGCACGGCAACGCGCAGAAATTGTTCCCGCGCTTCGCGTAACGGGCTGGCGCTTTGCGCCAAGGCTACCGGCTCGCATCGGGCTGGCACCGACCTGGCATCGAGCTGACACCGGTCTGACATCTGGCCGGCATCTGGCTAAAACCCGCTCCCAGAGCCATTGTCAGATGGCATCGCCGCCAACAATAGCTTCTGGAGCGGCTCTCGGGCCGGTCAACCTTTCAATAATTCGCCATTGTGTTCGCCGAGCATCGGCCCACGCCCAGGCACTCGGCCTGGTGTCTTGGACAATTTTGGCACCACACCGGGCACGCTCACTTTGGTGCCGTCATCGAGGGTGATGGTTTCGATCATGCCGCGCGCCTGATACTGCGCGTCTTCGACGATGTCCTTGATCGAGAAAATTTTGCTGCTCGGCACTTGCGCTTTGCTCAAGGTGTCGAGCAAAAATGCGGCGTCGTGCGCCGCGCACCAGGCCGCAATGCCGTCATCCATGTCCTGCGCGCGCGTGGCGCGGCCGGCGTTGTTGGACAGCACCGGGTCATTGGCCCAGTCCTCGCGCCCCATCGTCTGCGCGAGGCGCTTGAAGATCGAATCGCCATTGCCGCCGATGGCTATGTGCACCCCGTCCCTTGACTTGTAGGTGTTCGACGGCACGATGCCGGTGAGGTTGGTGCCCGTACGCTCTCGCACCGTGCCATCGTAGGCGTACTCGGGCAGGGTCGATTCCATCATGTTGAACACCGACTCATAGAGCGCGACGTCAATCACCTGCCCTTCACCAGTCTGGTTGCGGTGATGCAGCGCCATCAGCACGCCGATCACGCCGTGCAGCGCAGCGATGCCGTCGCCGATGGAAAGGTTCATGCGCACCGGCGGGCGCTCCGGAAAGCCGGTGACATAACGCATGCCGCCCATCGATTCGGCAATCGCGCCAAAACCTGCGACTTCACGCATCGGCCCGGTCTGGCCGAATCCCGAAATGCGCAGCATCAACAGGCCGGGGTTTTCCTGCGACAGCACGTCATAGCCGAGACCCCATTTTTCCAGCGTTCCGGGGCGGAAATTTTCGATCACGATGTCGGCTTCAAGCGCCAGCTTGCGGGCGGCGGCCTGCCCTTCGGGCGAGCGCAAATTGAGCGTCACCGATTTCTTGCCGCGTGACTGCACGTGCCACCATAACGAGGTGCCGTCATGCAGCGTGCGCCAGGTGCGAATTGGATCGCCACCAGGCCCCTTGTCATCCGCCGGCGGCTCGACCTTGATCACTTCAGCGCCAAAGTCAGCGAAGAACTTTGCTGCGAATGGCCCCGCAATGAGTTGCCCGAGTTCGAGCACCTTGAGGCCCTTGAGCGGGCCAGACTGTGTAGTGTCCATCATGTCCTGGTAGGTGTTTGGTGTGTTCAAGAGTGATCGCTGCGAAGCGCCTTGGCCGTTTTACTGCCGGCAAGCAGCGGCCAACAAAGTGTTGCTGCGTCAGGACGCACTGCGCCGGTCCACAAGCGCCTGCGCGATGGTGCCCGGATCCACGTATTCCAGTTCGCCACCCAGCGGCACACCGCGCGCGAGGCGCGTAACCTTGAGGCCATGCGCCTTGAGCGCTTCGTAAATGTAGTGCGCAGTCGCCTCACCTTCGTGCGTGAAGTTGGTCGCAAGGATCACTTCCTTGACCACACCATCGAGTGCGCGCGTGATGAGTTTGTCGATGCCCACTTCTTTCGGCCCAATGCCATCGAGCGGCGAGATGCGGCCCATCAAGACGAAGTAGAGGCCATGAAACGCGAGCGTCTGTTCCATCATCACCTGATCGGCCGGTGTCTCCACCACGCACAGCAACGACGGATCGCGCTTGGGCGAGACGCAGTTGTTGCACAGTTCGGCTTCAGTAAAACTATTGCAGCGCACGCAGCGGCGCACCACGTCAGTCGCATGGCGCAGTGCATCAGCCAGGCGCAGCGCACCCGGCTTGTCGTGCTGCAACAGGTGATAGGCCATGCGCTGCGCCGACTTCGGGCCGACGCCGGGTAAAACGCGCAGAGCTTCGACAAGGTGCTCAATGGCAGCGGCGGGTTTCATTTTTGCAAGTGCGCCAGCGGATGAAAGTCCGGGTCATCGGCACGCGCCAGGCCGCTGATATTGGAGGGCATTTCGTCCGGCAAACAAAGCATGTTGACCGACACGGTGCCGGGATACAAATTCTCACTCTCGCCAAACCAGTTGTCCGGGTTGTACAGAAAAGGCAGATGCCAGTAGCAAACGTAGCCGAAGCTCTCGATCGTGCGAATCAGGGCAGCCGACTGATCGCGGCGATCGTTCTCGACATAGAGCATCGGCCGCAGGTCGCTTAGCAAGCGGCTTGCGCCTTCGAGCACATCCTGCTCCATGCCCTCCACATCGACTTTAATGAGCCGCAGGTGGTCACCTCTATAAAAATCATCCAGGGTTACGAGCGTGACTGGCTCAGCCTTGTCTGGCAACGACGCCGTGTTTGCCCGGGGCGCAATCACTTCAACGCCGCCAAAATTACCCGGCTTGGCATAGTCTGGCTCGGCAATCATGACGTTCCCTGGGCGCAGGCCCACGGCCGCGTGCACCGTATCGACCCAGGTCAGGCTATTGAGTGCGACGTTGGCGCACAGAGTCTGAAACACCACGCGCTGCGGTTCAAACGCGATCACGCGCCCGCTGCTGCCGGCCGCCTTTGCCAGGCCGACGGTGAGCGACCCGATGTTCGCACCCACTTCAATGGCCACATCGCCAGGGCGCACCAGTTGCGCGAGCAAGTCTGCTTCGATCTGGCCATACTCGCCGTAGCGCTCCAGCGCACCGCCGATGTAAACGTCATGCCGGTTGTACAAGAACCAGCCGGCACGCCCTTGAATCAGACGATGGATCCCGGCGTCCCCCAGCAAGTAGCGTGGCGCGGCAGAAGAAGGCATGTCCAAGTTCAAGGAAGACAAGTTGAGCGGTGTATGCTGGCAATCCCCAGTTTAGCGCAGGGTGATTTTGTGACTGTATTGCATCGAGCATTGATTCCGCCTGTGGGCGCGCTGCGCCCCGCCCGTCAGCGCACCCTGCGCCGCGGCGTGATCGTTGACGAACTGGGCAACGGCCGCGTCGAAATGTTCGCGCTTGTCACCAGCGAGCAAGCGCTGTACTCCCTGTGCCGCGACCTGTTTGAACACTGCTGGCAAGAACTGGTGTTCGGCATCCTGATTCAGGGGGCGGCGTGGGAGATTCGTGCGCCCGGCGCGCCGCAGCGTATTGGCCTGCTTGATGGTTATCTCACCGTCGATTTCGGCGTCTGGCATTTCCACATTTGCATCGGTGCGCACAAAGGCACGCGCAAGGCACCCACGCCTCCCGAGCTGGCGCACATTCGGCGCACGTCGCGCGCCGAGCTTTACCGCCTGCTCGATGCCGCCGATGCGCCGATGACCTGGGGGCTGCGTCTGTTCAATGGCAATGGCGAGCAGCAGATGAATGTGTTTTTCCCCAATCCATTTTTGACCGAGGCCGGCAAGATCACCAAGACAGCCGATTGGAACCGGCTCGCCGTGTGGGACCGTGTGCGCAAGAACGCGCTCGGCCTCGC
>JANNCZ010000631.1:0-3148 GCA_031387185.1 Burkholderiales bacterium | reverse complement strand
GAATCTGTCAGTCGGTCTGCCACTCGATTTGCTGTGCTACGAGCGCGATGCCCTGTGCGTGAAGAAGCACAAGCTGATCGACGCCAGAGACGAATATTTCGCGTCCATCCGCGGACGCTGGGCCGATCAGCTCAAGAAGGTATTCAACGAGTTGCCTGAGCCGGGTTATTGGACTTGAATACAGCGTCCGGGATTCCGCCCGCATGCAAGGCCTGATGCGCGGGCACAACTGCTTCGGTTGAGCATGGGAGCCACGCGCGTGAACGACGGCGCCAACAACGGTGTCAACCAGGGATTTGTACCGCCAGCCGGTGCGCCGTGGCGCGCGCACTTTGCTTTCAGGGTGCTGCGCTGTTTTGGGTGGCGCGTCGCGTTTGACGGCCACCTGCCTGCACCGTATGGCGTCATCATCGCCTACCCGCATACCAGCAATTGGGATTTTCCCATTGGGCTGTTGGCGATCTGGACCTTGAATCTGCCGATTCGCTGGATCGGCAAAGAGACCTTGTTCGCCGGCTGGTTCGGCGCGCTCGTGGGTCCACTGTTGCGGCGCTGGGGTGGCCGCCCGGTGAACCGCCACGCACCCAGTGGCGCGGTGGGCGAGCTGACGCAGTTGATGGCGCGTGAACCCGAGTTTTGGCTGGCACTGTCGCCCGAGGGTACTCGGCGCCGTTTGTCCTGCTGGCGCTCCGGCTTCTATCACCTCACGCGCAGTCTCAAGGTGCCGCTGGGTCTGGCGTATTTTGATTTCGCATCGCGTACCGTTGGCATTGGTCAGTTTGTCGATCTCACTGGCGATGCGGCGGCGGATATGCAGCGCATTGCAGCAGCCTACGCAGGGCGCCGCGGATTGCATCCTGAACTTGAAAGCGTGATTGCGCTCGACCCTGCAGCAACAACGGCGCCGGTGACGCCAAGGTCAACGGAAACGCCAAGGTCAACGCACTAGCGCTGCAACGCCGCCCTCGACACGCGCCCAAAGTAAGCCACGCCGATGCCCGCAGCGAGTGCCATGCCGGCGATGGCACCGATCCAGAAGCCAGCAGCGCCGAGTGGTGCCAACCCGGTGGTGCCGGGCAGAGCCGCCCAGAATGTCTGCACAGGCGGGGCGGATGATGGTGGGCCAAACGCCAGCAGGTAGCCGCCGCCGAGGCCGACGATCCACAGTGCCAGGGCGAACGACAACATTGGCACCAGCGCCTTCTTGTAGGCGCGCACCACGTTGGCGGCGACGGCATTGATGGCGTCAAATACATGAAACGCTGCCACCAGCATCGCCAGTGGCGCGGCAAGCAGTGCGACTTGTGGGTCGCCGGTGTAGGCGCGCGTGAGCGGGCCGTGCAGCAGAAAAATGCCGAGGCCGGTGGCGAGAGCGGCAATCGTGCACAAGCCAATGCCGGTCCAGCCCGCAGCGCGCGCTCGCGCCGCTTCACCGGCACCGATCAACTGGCCGGTAACGACGGCTGCGGCGTTCGCAATCGCCAGCGGCACCATGTAGGCGAGGGCACCAATGTTGGCGGCAATCTGCTGCGCGGCCGAGTGTGCTTCGCCAAGACGCGCGATGAACAAGGCCATGAAGGTATACGAGGTCACGTCAATCAAAAACGACATGCCGATCGGCAGGCCGAGCTTGACTATTTCCCATTGCGCGCGCCAGTCAATCGCATCGATGCGCGCAAACACCTGATAGCGCCCCAGCCCCGGGCCCACGCGCAGCCACACCAGCGCGGCACCGAGCATTAGCCAGGCTTCGATCGCCAGCGCCCAGGCGCAGCCGATACCCCCGAGTTCGGGCACGCCGAACTTGCCGTACATCAGAATCCAGTTGAGGGGAATCTTGAGAGTGAGTCCGAGTAGCTGGATCACCATCACCGCGCGCGGCTGCGACACGGCGGTCGCAAAACTGGCGAAGACGCGGAACGCGAGCATCGCCGGTGCCGCCCACATCAGTGCATGCAAATAGGCACGCACGTCTTGCGCGATCTCGGGCCGCATGCCTGACAGCCTGAGGAAGGGATCGGGAAAGCCGAGCAGCACCACGCCGACGGCGGAGAGCATCAGCGCCATCCACAAGCCCTGGCGCACGTCGTGGGTGATCGCGTCATGCCGGCCGGCGCCGAAGTGCTGCGCAGTGATCGGGCTGAGCGCGATCAGGATGCCCATCAACGCAATGAAGATGGAGAAATAGATGGATGAACCGAGACCCACAGTGGCGAGGGCGCGCGCCGAGTAGTGCCCCGCCATCACGGTATCGATCACGCTGTTGGCCATGGTGGCCAGTTGCGCCACCAGTACCGGCCAGCCGAGGTGGATGATGCGGCGCGCCAGCAAGCTATTCATCACTGTGGCGTCGAGTATGCGGCAGCTGGCCGCCGTGTCCCTCCAGCAGGCACGCGTTGGTCCGGTGCTGCGTCACCGGATGCGCGCCAGCAGCGCACGCGTAGACGCATCGGTGGCGGCGGGAATGCTGCCGTCATCAAAGGCCGGCAGCAGAGTGGTGGTAAGGCGCTTGCCGAGCTCTACGCCGGGCTGGTCGAAGCTGTTGATGTCCCACAGTACCCCCTCGACAAACACTTTGTGCTCGTACAGGGCGAGCAGGGCGCCGAGGGTGCGCGCGTTCAGTGCTGGCAGCACGATGGTGGTGGATGGTTGATTGCCGGGGGTCGCATCCGGATGGTCCGCGTCACCGGCCATCAATGCGGCGCTTTGCGCGAGGGCATTGACGGCGAGCATGCGGCTGCGCGCATCGTCACCGGCGCGCAGCACGATGAATTCGGAAGGCACCAGATGTGTACCCTGATGCAGCAGTTGGTGAAATGAATGCTGGCTGTTGGCGCCAACATTGCCGAAGATCACCGGTGCAGTGGCATAGCCCAATTCGTTGCCGGTGCGTCCGATGCGCTTGCCGTTCGATTCCATTTCGAGTTGCTGCAAATAATCGGGCAAGAGGGCAAGCCGCTGCGAGTAGGGCAGCACGGCACGGCTTTGCGCGCCGAGGAAATTGATGTTCCACACTGACAACAGCGCGAGGATCACTGGCGCATTGCGTTCGGGCGGCGTGTTGGCGAAATGGGCATCCATTTCTGCCGCGCCCGCGAGCAGCGCGTCGAAGGTGGGGCTGCCGAACGCCATCATCACCGACAGGCCG
>JANNCZ010000551.1:0-5024 GCA_031387185.1 Burkholderiales bacterium | reverse complement strand
ACAGGGCCGTCACCGCCGTCGAGCAAGACGTCTGGATGCGCCGAGCCAAAACGCTTGGCGCCGTCGCGCCGCGCGCGCATTTCCTGTACTTTATTGAATACCAGCACCCCGGCCACTGCGAGCAAGCCGAGTATGAGCAGGCCGAGTTGGAGATCGCTCATGATGGGAATTTATGCCGCTTCCTTCAAGCGCACCGCTTCATCCATATCGACGGCTACGATGCGCGAGACACCCAGCTCCTGCTGCGTCACACCCACCAGTTGCTGCGCCATTTCCATGGTGATCTTGTTGTGGCTGATGAAAATGAACTGGGTCTCTTCCGACATCTTTTTGACCAGACGGCAGAAGCGTTCGGTGTTGGGGTCGTCGAGCGGCGCATCGACCTCGTCGAGCAGGCAGAACGGCGCGGGGTTCAATTTGAACATGGCGAACACCAGCGAGATCGCGGTGAGCGCCTTTTCGCCGCCTGACAACAGGTGGATCGACGAATTCTTTTTGCCCGGCGGATGCGCCATCACCTGCACGCCGGCATCGAGAATTTCATCGCCAGTCATGATGAGCCTGGCTTCGCCACCGCCAAACAGCGCCGGGAACAACTCGGAGAAGTGGCCGTTGACGGCGTCGAAGGTGGCGCGCAGCAGCTCACGCGTTTCACGGTCGATCTTGCGGATTGCTTCCTCGAGCGTGGTGACGGCCTCGGTGAGGTCGGCAAACTGCGAATCGAGAAAGCCCTTGCGCTCGCGCGTCACCGTCAGTTCTTCAAGCGCCGCCAGATTGACGGCACCAAGCGCTTCAATCTCCAGCGCGAGGCGCGCAATGTCGCCGCCCAATGCGGATACGCGCACGCCGTCGAGTTTGGGCTGCAACAGCAACTCATCGGCATGCGCTTCCTGCAACTGTTGCGCAAACTGCTCTTGCGTGAGGCGCGCGGCCTGCTCTTTGAGGCGCAGGTCGCCCACGCGGTTGCGCAGCGGATCGAGCTTTTGCTCCGAGGTGAGACGCTCTTCGTCCATGCCGCGCAATTGCGTGGTCAGGCCTTCGAGTTCGGTGCGGATGCGCGCGAGGTTTTGTTCGCGCTCCAGACGCAGATCGAGCGCTTCCTGCAAACCATTCTTGACCGCTTCGTCGTGCAGGGTTTCGAGCTCGCCGCGCACCGCGACGGCGTCTGCCGTGACGCGCTCAATCTGCCCGGCGATGTTGCGCGCACTGTTGGCCAGCTCTTCGAGCTTGGCGCGCGCCTGGCGCGCGTGAAACTCGGCCTCCTGGGCTTCGCGCTCGGACTGGCGCACGGCTTCGCGCCCGGTGGTGAGCCGGGCTTCCGCCGTCTCTGCGCCCACGCGCACGTCTTCAAGCTTTTGCTGCAAGTTGCCGACGGCTTCATCGAGGCGCGCGAAGTTGGCTTCGGCTTCGATCAGGCGCGTGCGTTCTTCTTCCTCGTGCGCAATGATCTCGCCAAGTTGCTCTTCAATGCGCCCTGCTGTGGCGACAAAGCGCGCGAGTTGCTCTTCATCCTTGACGACATCAATCTGGATTTCATGCAGACGCTGGCGCGCCACCTGCGCTGCCGGGCGTGCTTCGCCCAAGCCGGCGTTGAGCCGCGTCAGGGCCGACTCGGTGCGGGCGGCCTGCGCGCGCGCCTCATCCAGATGCAGGTGTTTGGCCTTGATCTGCTTGCCGAGATTTTCAATTTCATTCTGGCGCGCGAGCAACCCGGCCTGCTCGGAATCCGCAGCATAAAACGTGACGGTCTGCCGCCCCACCATGTGGCCCGCTTGTGTCACGAACACGCCACGCGCCGGCAGGGTGGCGCGCTTGGCGAAGGCTTCGTCCACACCGGCGCAGGCGTAGCGGCCACCGAGCCACTCGGAAAACAGGCCGCGCAAATTGGCATCGTCAATGCGCACGTGCGAGATCAGCGGCGTGAGACCCGGCGTGGGCGGTTTGACCTCTTCCACCGCCGCGAGCGTGACAAAAGCGAGCTTGGCCGGCGGTGCATCGTTGAAGAAAGCCTTGACCCAGTCGAGGTCGCGAATCTCCAGCGAGGCGAGGCGTTCGCGCAATACCGATTCAAGAGCGGTCTCCCAGCCCGGCTCGACATGCAGGCGCTGCCACAGGCGCGGCAGGCTGGCCAGTTCGTGCTTCTCCAGCCAGGGCTGCAGCTTGCCGCTTTTTTGCACCTGCTCCTGCAAACTTTTCAGCGCACTGATGCGCGCTTCCAACTCGTGCGACTCGCGCGTCTGCGCTTGCAAATTGGCACTGCCAGTATCACGCTCCGCACTAGTGTGCGGCAGCGCGGCCTCAAACGCGGTCAACGCCAATTCACGCGATTTGAGTTCTTCATCGCGGCGCGTCAATTCTTCGCGCTTGCGGCCAATCGACTCTTCGTCCGGCCGGTTGAGCGCATTTTTCTCTTGCAGCAGGCGCTCCTTGCGTTGGGCGAGCGTCTCCAGCGTGCGCTGCGCGTTGCCCTGATGCACCCCTTCGACCTGTAGTTGCTGCTCGGCCTGCATCACTTCGGCGCGCGCGCCGGAGAGCTGGTCTTGTGCGGTGCGCGCAGCAGTCTCGGCTTCGGGCAGGCGCTCGGCGCGCTCGGCGCTCTGCATGGCCGTTTCTTCGACGCTGGCTGCGGCACGCTCGGCCTCGCCGTGCCAATGCGTGGTGTCGGCGGCGTTTTGCGCGGCCTGCTGCTTCCAGGCTTCTTCCTGCGCTGCCAGTTGCGTTAGCTGGTTGGACAGGCGCGTGCGCGCATCGATGATCGCCTTGATTTCGGCTTCGAGACGCGCCACTTCGGACGAGGCGTTGTACAACTCGCCCTGCGCACCGTGCAGGCGGTCACCCACGGCATAGTGCGCGGCGCGCATTTCTTCGAGATGCTTTTCGAAATGGCGCAGCGACGCGGTTTCGCTCTCGAGGTCATTGGTGAAACGCTCGATGTCGCGTGCGAATTTCTCCTGCTCGGCAGCGGCCTCGTTGCGCTTCAACATCCACAGCAGATGCTGTTTCTCGGCCTGCTCCGCCGTGAGGTCGCGGAATTTTTTCGCGATGACCGCCTGCTCTTCAAGCTTGGCGAGATTGACATCGAGCTCGCCGCGAATATCCTGCACCCGCGAGAGGTTTTCGCGTGCGCTCGACAGGCGGCTCTCGGTTTCCTTGCGGCGCTCCTTGTATTTGGAAATGCCGGCCGCTTCTTCAAGAAAGATGCGCAGGTCTTCGGGCTTGGCCTCGATCACGCGCGAGATCATGCCCTGCTCGATGATCGCGTAAGCGCGCGGACCGAGACCGGTGCCAAGAAAAATATCCTGAATATCGCGGCGGCGCACCTGCTGGTTATTGATGTAGTAGGACGACTCGCCCTGGCGCGTCAACACGCGCTTGACCGCGATGTCGCCGTACTGGCCCCACTGCGTGTTGGCGGCGGCGCGGCCGTCGGAATTGTCGAACACCAGCTCGACACTGGCGCGCGCCACCGGCTTGCGCTGCGCCGCGCCGTTGAAGATCACGTCCTGCATCGATTCGCCGCGTAGCGCCGAGGCTTTGGACTCGCCCAGCACCCAACGCACAGCGTCGATGATGTTGGATTTGCCGCAACCGTTGGGGCCGACGATGCCGACCAATTGACCCGGCACGCTGAGGCTGGTGGGGTCCACAAAGGACTTGAATCCCGCGAGTTTGATGGAGGTGAGACGCACTGTTTTTCCGGTAATGGTGACCGCGCCCGCTGATCGGCATGGCGCGCCTGCGAATCGCTGGATTTAGCTCCCATAATACCATCCGCAAAACGCCCTTCCAGTCTTGACAAAGCAGGCATCACCGCGCTCAAAAAAACGCTCCCGGACCCACGCCGCGTGCGGGGAAGGCCAACCCGGCAGGGCGCCTATTTTCGCTACTGCCCCTGTGCACAGTAGTAACATCCTCCCATTGGAATGGTGGCTGCGGAATGGTGGCTGCGTACAATATTGCGGACTCAATCATCCACGGGAGGCATCCGGATTGCGGCGCTTCATGCTATTGCTGTTGCTGATCACATTTGCCAGCACACTTGGTGGAGCGCAACGCGCTCACGCCGCGCGGGATACCTATTCCGACGGCCTCAAGGCGTATCGCGCCGGCCAGTACGCGCAAGCCTACCGTCAACTACTGCCACTGGCGCGCAAGCAGGATGCTCGTGCGATGTACCTGATCGGCATCATGTACCAGACCGGACGCGGCGTGCCTCAGGACGACACCACCGCTGCCGACTGGTATGACGGCTCGGCCAAGCTGGGTAACGCTTCCGGGCAATATGCATTGGCGCGCATGGTGATCGAAGGGCGCGGCACCGTCAAAAGCCGGGAAAGAGGTATTGCCCTGCTCAGATTGGCGGCGGCGCAGGGGCAACCGGAGGCGGCCGCGCTGCTCACGCGTCTCGGGTTGGGGGCCCAGTCGGCTGCGGCGGGAGGTACTGAGGCGCCCGTGCCCACGGCATCGCCCGCACCTTCCGTCATGGCGGCTCCCATCGCCTTTGCACCCGCAGCCGCCTCGACGACGACTGCCGGCAAACCCGCACCGGCGGTATTCACGCCACTGGACCGCAGCGCGGCGCAGGCATCGATGGGCGCGTTGCGAAGCCTTCTGCAGCGGCTGGCAGCAGCCGACGACGCCAATGCACGCAAAGGGCTGCCCTTCCTCGCGCTCGACTTCGCGCGCCAGTATTGGCACGTCGAATCGGTAGGCGATGTGCCGCTGGCAAACGAATTTGCGCGCACCGCGCGCGAGTTTGCGGCAGCCCTGGTACCGCTGGCTGGTGAAATGTCCGCCTCCCAACAGCCGGAAGCGCAGGCCGTGGCGGGGCTGATGATCCGTTTGGCCGGCGCGCCCAATCCCGCCTTGCTCACAGGCTGTCCGGCCACCATCGCAGCCGCGCAGTCCGGTTTCCCATTCGCCTGGTTTCAGGGTGCCCGCTGCATCGCCGGGCGCGATGCCGGCGTGGCCGGTGACTGGATGCGCGCCGCCGCTGTCGCCGGGCACGCAGGTGCGCAGGAGTC
>JANNCZ010000508.1:0-5320 GCA_031387185.1 Burkholderiales bacterium | reverse complement strand
CACCCAGGACGACGCAGCGCAATCGGCCAAAGCGGTGCGCGTAATCAATGCCCTAAACCCGGATGCGCCGGGATTTATCAGCCTCACGGCAATGACTGAATTGGCCTGGGTGCTCGAATCCGGCTATGGCATGACGCGCCGCGACATTGCCCACGCGCTGCGGCGCCTGAACGACAGTCTGGAAATTCGCGTCGAAGGCGCAGCTGCAGTGCGCAAGGCCGTCAACCTGTACGAATCGCGCGTGCTCGATATCGCCGATTGCCTGATCGCGAGCAGTGGTGCAGCGGCGGGTTGCGAACACACGTTGACGTTTGACCGCAAGGCGGCGCGCATCGAGGGTATGCGGCTGATTGCGTGAACACCCGACCGCACTACACTACTACCCATGAGCCAAATCCTGATCAACGAATACCTCAAGCAGCTTGACGTGCTCAAAAAGGTGTCGGGCACCAACCGCGAAAGCGTGGTGCGCGAGGCATTCAAGGATTTGCTCAAACGTTGGGGGCGGCAGCATGACTTGGTATTCATTCCCGAGCATGAGATCGAAACGCCCTCCAAAGAGCGCCGCTATGTCGATGGCGCGCTGCTCTACGAATTGCGCCTGCCGTTCGGCTACTGGGAAGCCAAGGACGAAAAAGACGATCTTGACGCCGAGATCGAATACAAATTCAAGCGCGGCTATCCCGAAGACAACATCATCTTTGAAGACACGCGCGAAGCGGTGTTGATTCAAAACGGCGAGGAAATCATTCGCTCGCCGGTGGACGACACGAAAAAACTGGAAAAGCTTCTCACACTATTTTTCAGCTACGAGCGCAAGGAAATTGCCGCGTTCCGCAAAGCGGTCAAAAAATTCAAAGAAGATCTGCCCGCTGTGCTGGAAGCCCTGCGGGCCAAGGTGGCAGATGCCTACAAGAGCAACATGGCGTTCCGCACGGCCGCCGCCAAGTTCCTGGTGCATGCGCAAGACGCCATCAACAAAAGTCTGGTCGAAGCCGATGTGTTTGAAATGCTGATTCAGCACATCCTCACCGAAGAAATTTTCAGCAAGGTATTCGGCGAGGATGATTTTCACCGCCAGAACAATGTCGCCAAAGAGTTGTACGCGCTCGAAGAACGATTCTTCACCGGCGCCATCAAGAAAACCACTCTCAAAGGCCTGGAGCCGTACTACGCCGCCATCCGCGCGGCGGCAGCGCAGATCGCCAGCCACCACGAAAAGCAGGCCTTCCTCAAGGTCATCTACGAAAACTTTTACAAGGTCTACAACGTCAAGGCGGCAGACCGCCTCGGCGTGGTCTACACGCCCAACGAAATTGTCCGCTTCATGATCGAATCAGCCGACTGGCTGTGCGAAAAGCATTTCGGCAAAAACCTGATCGACAAAGACGTGGAAATCCTCGACCCCGCGACGGGCACCGGCACCTTCGTCACCGAACTGCTGGAGCACTTTCGCGGCCAGCCGGTCAAGCTCAAACACAAATACGACAACGAACTGCACGCCAACGAAGTGGCGATCCTGCCGTACTACGTGGCCAATCTGAACATCGAAGCGACCTATGCGGCGATCACGGGCGAGTACCGCGAGTTTTCCAATTTGTGTTTTGTCGATACGCTGGACAACGTGGGTTTGCATACTGCACAGCGCGGCACCGTGGCTGACTTGTTTGGCGGTGTCAGCGAAGAAAACGTAGTGCGTATTAAGCGGCAGAACGCGAAGAAGATCAGCGTCATCATCGGCAATCCCCCGTACAACGCGAATCAGTTAAATGAAAACGACAACAACAAGAATCGCGAGTATCCGGAGATCGACAAGCGCATCAAGAATTCATACATCGCCGAGAGCACGGCGCAGAAAACCAAGCTCTACGATATGTACGCACGTTTCTTTCGATGGGCCAGCGATCGGATTGATGCGAATGGCGTCATCGCGTTTGTCAGTAACAGTTCATTCGTTGACAGCCGGACGTTCGATGGATTCAGAAAGGTGATTGCCGAGGAATTCAATGAGATATGGGTAGTAGATTTGAAGGGAAACGCCCGCACCAGCGGCGAACGCCGAAGGCAGGAGGGTGGAAATATTTTCGACAATCAAATTCGAGTCGGCATAGCAATTTGGTTTTGCGTCAAGAAAAAAGGCTCTCACGGCTGCCGCATTTTCTATGAGGCCATTCGAGACTATGCGAAGACGGAGGAAAAACGCGAATTTCTTGCCTCTCAGAAATTGATGGAACGCAAATTCGAGCAAGTAAAGCCAGACGCGAAAAATAATTGGATCAAACAGGCTGACAATGATTTTGATTCGTTGATGCCCATCGCGAGCAAAGAGACCAAGTACGCGAAGGTGGCTGGGCGCGAGAAGTCTATTTTCAAGTTGTTCTCTCTCGGGGTATCGACGAACCGTGACGAATGGCTATATGACGTAGATGCGAAGGTGTTGGAATCAAAAGCTCAAAACCTGTTGACTGGTTATAGGTCTCACTCTCCGAGAAGTGACGTTTTTTCTCCAAGCATCAAATGGTCTGAAACACTGAAGCGTCGGGCGAAGAGCGGTGTTCAAGAGACGTTTGCGCGCACACGGATACTTAGGGCTGCCTATCGGCCATTTTTCTCTCCTTATCTTTACTTGTCACCGCTTTTTATTGATAGACCGGGAGCGGCGAGTGAATTTTTTCCGCAAAATCGGCCGAATCGGGCGATCTGCTTTAGTGATGTCGGTTCCCGTACAAATTATGTGACCTTGGGCATTGATGGTGTCGCGGATCTGCACTTCGGCTCCTCCATTGACGCATATCAGCACGTAGGTCTATGGCAATTTGATGGAGACGGGAACCGGGTCAGCAATGTTACCGACTGGGCTCTCGACCAATTCAAGAAGCACTACCAACCCGGGCGTGGCAAGAAATCCAAACCCATATCGAAGGAAGCGATTTTCCATTACGTCTATGGAGTCCTGCACAACCCCGCTTATCGCGAGAAATATGTTCTGAACCTCAAGCGTGAATTTCCACGCATTCCGTTCTATGCCGACTTCTGGCAATGGGCGGAGTGGGGCGAGAAGCTGATGGACTTGCACATCGGTTACGAGAAGGTCAAGCCGTTCAAGCTGAAACGCACCGACGTGACCGACGAGAGGGCGCGCGCGGCCAAGCTCAATCCCAAGTCGATGCTCAAGGCCGACAAGGAAGGCGGACGCATTCTGCTCGACAGTGAAACCACGCTGTCCGGCATTCCGTCTGAGGCGTGGGATTACAAGCTTGGCAACCGTTCGGCGCTGGAATGGATTCTCGACCAGTACAAGGAGAAGAAGCCCAAAGACCCGACCATCCGCGAGAAGTTCGATACCTACCGCTTTGCCGATTACAAGGAGAAGGTGATCGACCTGCTGACGCGCGTGACCACGGTGTCGGTGGAGACGGTGGCGATTGTTGAGGCCATGAAAGGCGGATCGCGTTGATCGCTAGTGGTGGCTGAGAGCCGCTTCTGGAGCGGTTCTTGCGGCATTCATGGCTTGTGATCCGCTCCCACCAACGGTTTCGTGTGGTTTGATGGTGATGATGACGTGAAGTCTTCTTGCCGTTGATCGAGGCATGCGCCTGATATTATGATTTCTCCATCACGGTCATCAAGCGTCTGCCTGCGCGACCACAAGAACCGTGGGAAATCGGGACTGAGGCAGCGGTCCCGGTACTTTTTCTGCTCGTAATGCCGGTCGCGGCGTCAGTTCGCAGTCGTCTTCTGTGATGCTTTACGCGCGATGAAACTCGTCGCTTCGGATTTCCCCGATATGCCGATAGTTCCGGCAGAAATTGCCAATTTCGTGAAACTGGTTGGTTCAGGCGACATCAACGCCTTGCACACCTTTGTCGAGCGGGGGTTGGATCTGAATGGAAAGGATCAATTCGGCGACACCATTCTCGAAAGTGTCGTGACCGAGTTCCATTACCGGTGTCCTCCACTTCGGTACGAAATCATTCTCCAAATGATACGTTTGGGCGCGGATCCACGCCGTCGCGGTGACGCTGGCACATCGGCCCTTTACCCCGCGATTCTCTCCATGGATACTGAAATGATCCGCATTCTTTTGGATGCTGGCGCGGACCCGAACGCCGATGAGATGGACGAACCCACGCAGTCGTTGCTGGACAGATCCATTTTGAATTACTGCTTCGATATCTGGGAGGATTTGGAGCCCGAAAGCGCCACTCCTGAGGAGTTGGGCAACGTTGACGCCTACCTGGCATATCTGGCTCGCCTTGCAGCCAAGTACGGTGCGCAACCTCCAGACCATCTTCTTTTGCTGCGTGCAAAAGGTGCGTTGACGTTCAAGGAGTTGAGTAGTCGAGACGTTTCGGCCTGTTAACGAGTCGCTTCGTTAGATTTGACATTCAATCCGAGTCCTGCTGGCTCGCATTCACACCATCCGCTTCGCAATCTCTTCGAGCATCACCTCGGTGGCCCCGCCGCCAATCGACTGCACGCGCGCATCGCGCGCCATGCGTTCAATCGCCGATTCGCGGATGTAGCCGGCGCCGCCGTGGAACTGCAGACAGGTGTACATCACTTCGTTCACCAACTCGCCGGCCAGCGCCTTGATCATCGAGACTTCCTTGGTGACGCTCTGGCCCTGTGCGTCGCGCCAGGCGGTGTTGATGATCAGCGCCTTCACTGCTTCGACACGCGCGCTCAGCAGGGCGAGGCGGTGGCGGATGGTTTGCTTGTCCCATAGCGTGGCGCCGAAGGCCTTGCGCTGCGTCACCCAGTCGAGGGTGATTTCGATTGCGCGCGCGGCTTCGCCCATCGACTGCGCGCCGAGCACGATGCGCTCGTTTTGCAGGTTTTTCATCAGGGCGTAGAAGCCCTTGTTTTCTTCGCCGAGCAGATTTTCCGCGGGGATGCGGCAGTCTTCAAATACCAGTTCTGCCGTGTCGCTGGAGAGCCAGCCGTGTTTCTTGAGCGGGCGGGCGACCCGAAAACCCGGCGTGCCTTTCTCGACAATGAACATCGACACCTGATGGTTGCGCCCCGGCACGCCGGTCTTGGCGGCGACGCAGTAGATGTCGCCATGCACGCCATTGGTGATGTACATCTTGCTGCCGTTGAGCACGTAGACGTCGCCCTCTGGGCTGCTCTCGCGGCGTGCCGTGGTGCGCATTGAGGCGAGGTCACTGCCGGCATCGGCTTCGGTCATTGCCACTGCGGCGATTTTTTTGCCGGCGATGATGTCGGGCAGATATCTGGCTTTTTGCGCCGCCGTGCCGGCGTGATAAATGTGCGGCGAGGCCATGTCGGTATGCACCAGCACTGTCACTGCAAAGCC
>JANNCZ010000501.1:0-2799 GCA_031387185.1 Burkholderiales bacterium | reverse complement strand
CGGCGCAGCGGCGCGCGCACGCTGCTGGTGATATTCACCTGCCCGCCGCCGGCATCGGTATCCCCCGCGTTGAGCACCGCGCTGCCGGCGCCGGTGCTGGCGCTGAACACCAGGTCAGTCCAGCCGCCCGCACCGGCCAGGCGGAATTGAATCTTGATCGTCACCGCCGCCGCGCCGATGCTGCCGTCAGTGCCAAACGAAAACAACTGCCCCGCAATCTCTACCGCCAGCCGCGTCGCAGTGATCGAACTGGTGCGCACCACCGGCGCCGCCGGCACCAGATCGGCCCCGGCCTGCGAATCGATGTTGGCCGGGAACAGCGTGAGCACACCGGACGCCGTACTCTCCTGAATCGTCAGCGCCTCAAAGTTCGCAATCGGATTGCTGCCAATCTTGTGGCCGGAGATCAGCACATCGTTGTAGCCCGCATCGAACACCTGGAACAGGGTCTGGTCTTCGCCCTCGCTCTCGGTGTAGGTGCGCGCACCGTAATCGAGAAACAGAATGTGCTTGCCCATCACCACCGGCATCGGCTCGTAAGGCCGCGCGCGGTTGCTGCCGCCGGTGATCGAATATGTCGGTGACTCGGTGGCGGCCGAAGCGCCGCTGGCATCACGCCCCGAGGCGTTCGAGAGATTGGCCTGCGGCGGCGCGAAAATCGCATTCGCCACCATGCCAATCGCCGCGTTCACCAGCAGCGCGCCGAACGAACCGGCCTGCAGGCCGAAGATGCCCACCGCCGGATTGAACACCATGATCGCCAGCGACAGAATGGTCGCAATCGGACTCTTGCCACCGCCACCACCGCCGCCGCCGCCGCCACGCGCCATCAGATGCACTTCGATCAGCATGCCGTGCTTCGGCGCCACATGTGGCCACATCGCGCGCGGCACGCGTGCACCATTCACTTTGAGCACCGCATGCGCGCGCCCGATGCGCGCCAGCACGCCGATGCGTTCCAGGTAGGCATGCAGCGTCTCGCCAGCGCGATGCGCCTCGTAGACCAGCTCGCGGCCCTTCTCGGGAATGAGTGGGTGCGGTGACCACACCAGCGCGGGCTGGGCCGCGCTCAATACGGCGGGTTGGATCTGCACCAGTGCCGCCGGCAGATGGCGCTCTTCGCTCCGCAGTTGCACTACAGCCACCGGTACACCCCTTCGAGCTTGATCGCTTGCGCCGGCAGATCACTCACACGGTGCAGCACCACCATGCCACCGCGAATGTAGTTGTGCAACACATACGGCTCGGCGTTGATGGCGCAGAAGATCCCGATGTGCTCGGGGTAGCCGCGCGCGATCAGCACCACACCGTCGCCGTCAAGCGGCGCCTCACCGTCCGGCAGCGGCACCACGTGGCGCGGCAACTCTTCACGCAGCATGCGCGCCTGGCCACGATAGTCAGTGGGCTGCTCGGCCGGGTACAGCACCTCATGGCCGAACACCTCGGCGCGCACCTGGCGCACCAGCTCCGCGCAGTTGTAGCCGCCCTCGATGTAGGGCATGCCGATGTAGCGCTCACTCCAATGCGCCATCGCGGCATAGGGCGTCGATTTAATCCGGTTCATCAGAACAGCCCCGGCGCAACCGACGGGTCATAGCGCATCACCAGCGCCTGCCGGTTCAGCATGTCGTCGTAACCCACCGACGCGCGCACGTCGAGGACGTCCTGCTTCACGCCGAGCAGGTCGCAGGTGATTTCATCTTCGATCGTGTCCGGCGCATCGCGCATCACCGTGATGATGCGCACGTCGGCGCCGCGCCCGCCCTGCGACGCTTCGAGCCACTGGGTCAGCTCACGCCCGACGTTGTCGAGCCGCAGTTCGCCGCGCGGCAGTTTGCCGGCCATATCGTCGGGCAAGGTCAAATCGAAAGCGAACGCGCTGAAAGTATTGCCCAGGTGCGTGAGGTCTTGGTTGTCGGCCACCACGCGAATCGGCACCGACAGTTGCGGGTGCGTGATCTCGAGCAGATACACCGGCGCTTCGCCGCTGGTGGCGGAGACTTTCTCAACATAGTGGGCGGAGTAGGTCATGCGCGCGTCACTCGTAGGTCTCGAGCCGGAATTGCGCTTCCCAACGGTCCAGCACCTTGCGCACCGGCATGTAGGTCACGCCCTCGGTGCCCTTCACCAGCCGCGCCGTCTTCACCGTGGCGCTGGCCGGGTCAGTCCAGGTGAACCAATCCGCCCCCATGTTCAGGGTGGTATCCACCCACGCCTTGAAGCTCGCGTAATCCGCCGCCGAGTCCAGCAGATAAATCAATGGGCGCTCGCGCAGAGTCTTGGCGCGCCACTTGGTTTGCTTGACCATGCCGTCTTCCATCGGCGTGCGCAACACCGCCTGGCCCGACGACTCCTTGATGCCGTCGAACTTGAGCTTGGGGTAGGCCGGAAAACTGCTCATGCCGCCTGCCTGCGCAGCCCGTAGGCATTCTGCGCCGCTTCGGCCACCGCGCCACCATGCGCGAATTGCCCGGCAATCTGCTCACTCACCTGCGCCACGATCACCTTGATCAACTGCGCGCCATCCGGCCCGGTCTTGGTCTCGACCCGCGCCTTGGTGCCGGGCGCCTCGAAAATCTGCACCGTCACCCCGCCGCCGCCGGTGACGCCGCTGCCACTGCCCTGGCGGCCCGCATTCACCGGCGCCAGCGCGCGCATCTGGCCGCGCGTAAACACCCCTTCGCCGGGCTGCAAAATTGCCGGCATTTCATCACCGGCAATGCCGCCCGCGTGGTAGCGCGGCGCGGTCGCCATTGCCCAGGCCGCGCGCGCATGACTCGGAATGATGGTGCCCGCGCT
>JANNCZ010000487.1:0-8095 GCA_031387185.1 Burkholderiales bacterium | reverse complement strand
CAGATGAACATGCCGGTAAGGTTGATGTCGACCACGTTCTTCCATTGTTCAAGCGTGAGTTCTTCAAGCGGGATGCCGGGGGCGTTGACGCCGGCGTTGTTGAACACCACATCGACGCGGCCAAACGTGGCGACGCATTTTGCAAACAAGGCCTGCACTGACGCCTGATCGGCGACGTTGGTCGGCACGGCAATCGCGTTGGATGCGGCCACGCCAGACTCGGCGATCACGTCTTTGAGCGGCTGCTCACGGCGGCCGGCCAAGGCGACCTTATAGCCGTCTTTCAGAAACGCGAGGGCAGTGGCTTTGCCGACGCCGCTGCCGGCGCCGGTGATGATGGCGATTTTGGTAGAACTCATTGCGGTTTCTCCTGAACGTAAAAGGGTTGCGGGCATGGTTGGGCGCACCGCGACGGATGGTTGAGTCGATTCGTGAATGTCAAATTACCGGGCGAAGTGTGAAAACAGATCCCGTGTCCATGCGATCGGGGTGCGGGGCTGTCTTGTACTCACTCAGCGTTTCACTACGCGCCGAGGCATTTGAACATGCCCGGAAGACTTGGACTGCTTGGGACTGATTGGGACTGCTTGGGACTGATTGGGACTGATTGGGACTGATTGCCCGGCCCGGACGGCGAAGTAATTCCGTTACACTCGGCGTCCCGTTTGCGCACCTCCCCAGATATCCAATGGCGTTTGCATGCAGATTTGGTGTCACTGTGGCCCTCGCTGTGTCCCTAATGGCGAGCGTGCTCATGGGCGGTTGCGCGACCATGGTGTTTGACGCGCCAGCACGTGCAGACCGCGCCGAAGAGCAGGACGAAACGCTGAGTTGGTGGCGTCTGCCGGATCGCAGCGGCCGCTTTGAGCCACGCCAGGTTGCCAGCGCACGCGCGGCAAACCTGCCGCCGCCAACCCCGCTGGAGGACGCCAAAGCCGCGCCGCCGCAAGACCTGTACGAGCGCCTGCGCCGCGGCTTCGCGCTACCCGAGCTCAACACGGCACGAGTGCGCCAGCGTCAGGCCTGGTATGCGCAGCGCCCCGAACTGATGCAACGCATCCTGGAGCGCGCCAACCGGCACCTGTTTCACATTCTCGAAGAGATTGAAGCGCGCAACATGCCCGCCGAGCTGGCGCTGGTGCCATTCATCGAGAGCGGGTTTGATGCGCAGGCGGTATCGTCGGCGCAAGCTGTTGGCATGTGGCAGTTCATGTCCTTCACCGCCACCCGCTACAAGCTGCGACTCGATGATGTGCGTGACGAGCGCCGTGATGTGGTGGCCTCCACCAGCGCTGCCCTGGATTATTTGGCGGACCTGTACGCGATGTTCGGCGATTGGCAGCTTGCGCTGGCCTCCTACAACTGGGGGGAAAAGGCTGTGGCGCGCGCAGTCGAGCGCAACCGCGCGCAGGGGCGCCCGGTGACGTATTCAAATCTCACGCTGCCGGACGAAACGTCTGACTACGTGCCCAAATTGCAAGCGGTAAAAAACCTGTTGCTCAACCCGGGCGCACTGGCGCCGTTGCTGCCCCCCATGCCCAACCGGCCCTACCTGAGCAGCACGCGCATGCCGGCTGATCTGGCGTTGCGCGATGCCTTGCGTTTTTCCGGTCTGACACCGCCGCAGTTCGCTGCCCTCAACTCTGCCTTCAATGGCGCGACCATTCCCAAGGGCGACCGCATCGTATTGCCGGTGGAGCGCATGGGCGAGTTTGAGGTGCGCGTTCAGGAGCATCTGGCGCGGCAACCGCCCACGTCACAGAGGAGGCGCAAGTGATGTTGTGGTGTCAGAGCCGGACTCTGCGCAATCCCAATCCCTTGGGTGCCGGGCTGCGCGGGGGCTTGCGTGGGTGGCTGCGTGGGTGGCTGCGTGGGTGGTCATGTGCGGCGCTGCTGACGCTGTTTCCGCTGACGGGTCACAGCGAACATGTGATTGGCGTCTTTGCGCCACTCACCGGCCCGCGCGCACCGATCGGGCAATCGATGCGCAATGGCGTCGTCCTGGCGCTTGAACAAGCCGAAGACAGTGGGCGCTTTGGCGATGTGCGCCTGTCGATCCGTACGCTCGATGACAGCGGCACGCCAAAGGCGGTCGCCGAACAGGTGGTCAAGTTTGTGCGCGACGAACTCGCGGTGCTGGTCATTGGCCCAGTGGTAAGTGCGCAGGCCGAGGCCGCCGCCGATCTGGCCAATCACGCTCGCTTCCCCATGCTGGCGCCGGGTGCTTCCGAGGGGATTACGGCGGCCGGCCGGTGGGCATTTCGTCTCACCATGAGCCCGTACAAGACACTGCACGCGCTGGCTGCCTACGCCGTGGCTGCGTCGGCCGCGGCGGCTGGTGGCACTGGGGCCGGTGCTGGCCGCGCGCGTGCTGCAGGACGCCGCCTGGTACTGGTGCATGCCAAGGGCAACCGCGGGTACGTCTCCCAGGCAGCTGAATTCCGCGCTGCCGCAGTCAAGGCGGGCGCGAGCATCGCCGGCGAGGTTGAAGCGGATATCGCATCCGACTTTCTGGTCAAGACCGCTACTGCGGTGCGCGATATGGGGGCGGACATGGTGTTTTTTGCGATGGATGCGGAACCGGGTGCGGCACTCGCCCACACCATCGCGACTCTGAATAGTCCACCGGCTGACACGCCTTCGTCCGGTGCCGCCGTGGCGGGAGCAGGGCCTGACAGCCCTTCTGCGGCCACCCCTGGCGCAGTTCCCGGCACCACCATCGCGGTCACCGGCACCAGCAACAGCGGCACTGCCACCACTGGTGCTGCCCGAGCGCCGCTGTTCGTCTTTGCGCCTGCCGCCGCCCAGCCTGCGCTGGCACGTATCGGCGGCGCGGCGCTTGAGGGCGCACTCACCGCCGCAGACTATTTGCCGGAAGCACGCTCAGAGCGCAACGAGCGCTTTCGCAACGCCTACCGCGAGCGCTTTGGCATCGATGCAGATACCTGGGCGGGCACTGGCTTTGCGACCGGGCAATTGGCTGTTGAGGCAATTCGTAATGCTGGCCCGAACCCGTCGCCGGAAACCGTGCGAATCGCACTGGAGCGCGTCAACAATCTCGATACCCTGATGGGCCAAGGCCGCTGGAAGCAGGATGCATCGCGCAATCCGGGTTACACACCGCAAATTTATGTCATGCGCGCCGGACAACTGGTGCCGGTGGAACTGGCGCATTCCGGAGACGCAAGGCAACCGCCGGCAAAATGAGCCCGATTAAAACGCGCTCATTCCGTTGAGGCAGGCCGGGCGCAATTGCCTCGTGACGAGGTTGAACCCCCCTGTAGTGGCAAAAAATAGTATAGTCCTCCCGGTATTCAAGATAGCAAGGCTGAGCAAAACTCTATGTCGCGAGATGTATCCCAAGATCCGACCGGGCGCGTTGCCGAACTTGGCTCAACGCAAAGGCTCGACACGGCGCACAGTAATCCGGTGCGTGCAGTACTTTTTGCGGATATCAGTGGCAGCACCCATCTTTACGATACGCTGGGCGACCAGAAAGCGCTTGCTGTCATCGACCGTTGTTTGAAGGTGTTCGCCCACGCGTCGCGCACGCACGGTGGACATGTGGTTAAAACAATTGGCGATGAAGTGTTGGTGGTGTTCCCGGACGTGGCTTCAGCATGCCTCGCCGCGATTGACATGCAGTTCGGCATTTCGTCACTACCTGAGTCGATGGAACACGGCACTACGATCTATTGCGGGATCCACTGGGGCGGGGTCACACTGACTGAAGACGACGTCTTTGGAGATACCGTGAACGTGTCAGCGCGCATGGTGCAGGCTGCGAAAAAAGGCCAGATTGTCGTCAGCGGCGATGCCAAGCGCCTTCTACCCCCTGAATTGGCGAGCAAGACGCGATTTCTGGGAGCAGACGCGGTCAAGGGCAAGGCCGAGCCGATCGAGATGCACGAGCTGTTATGGGAGTCGGACGCTGAATTGACCGAGATGGTCAGCATTCGCGCCTCAGCCCGTGAATTGCCGATCGGCATGTCGCTAAGCTACCTCGGGAAAAACTATTCGGTCAAAAGTTCTGCGCCGGTACTCACGCTCGGACGCGACCTCGCCTCAGGCATCTGCACCACCGACAAGCTCGCGTCACGCAATCATGGACGTATCGCAAAAGAGAAAGACCGATTCACGTATACCGATTTCAGTTCCAACGGCACCTTTGTTCACATCAAAGGTCAGGATGAGGCCTTTGTACGCCGTGATTCGATGGTGCTTAGCGGATCGGGGACGATCAGCTTTGGGCGGCCAAACAAGGAAGACTCCAAGGTCGTCATCACGTTTGACATCTCCCAAGCGCACGGCTAGAGCGCACGGTTAACCGGCCTGACGGAGGCGCTGCCGGTCTGAGCTTCGTCTTGCCGCCGTGATGCGGCGCGCGGACCAAGTCTGCAAATCTACTGCGGACTGTCTGATTCGCTGCAGCTGCAAGCAGTGCAGCGTCACGTCAGCGGTCACCTTGCGATTCAGCCAGCGCCTGAAATCTTTCTGCCTGGCGGAAATCCGCTCTGACGTCGGCTGCGCCATCCTTGAAAATCACCGCCAGAAGGCGCGACGAGGGGCCGTGCCCCTGGGATGATGCCTGTCTGAGCAGCGGCACCGCCTGACTGGCCTTCCCCTCACTACGCAGCGCCACGGCGCGCTTGTACAGCTCGGGGGGTGACGAGGCAGCCGCAATGCGGTCTGCGATCGAGCCACCGGCAGAAGCGACGCGGTCGGCGGTGGCCTTGTCGGCTGCCACCTTGTCGACGGCGGCCTTGTCCGCCGCCAGCTTGTCGGCCGCTGCCTTGTCGGCTGCCACTCTGTCGGCTGCGGCTTTGTCCGCTGCCAGCTTATCCGCCGCCGCCTTGTCCGCCGCCGCCTTGTCTGCTGCCGATTTTGCGGCTGCGACTTTTTCGAGGGCCAATTTGTCCGCTGCCAACTTGTCCACTGCCGCCTTGTCTGCCGCCGCTTTGGTGATCGCTGCCTTTTCCGCTCCAGATTTTGCTGCCGCCAGTTTCTCTGCCGTCACTTTATCTGCGGCAGCCTTTTCCGCTGCGCGATTTTGCGCCTCCTGCTCGGCTTTTCTTTGTTCTGCGGCCTCACGCGCTTTCTGCGCCTCAGCGGTGGCCGAGGTGCCAGGCGTCGCTGGGGAAGCCGGCGCAGATTTGCCGGCAACCCCATCAGGCGCCGCCCTGGATGCCGCATCCTTGGGCGGCCGTTGCGCCTCGGCGTTCGCCTGATCCTTCGCTGATTTGCCCTCGGTGCCGGCCTGACCGGGCGAGGTGCCTGAAGGTTGAGGGGTTGACGCAAATTGAAACCAGCCAATGCCCGCAGCAACCAATACCGCCGCCGCCCCGGCAATCAAAAACACCGGCTTTTTCCTGGCTTCGGGCAGATTCGGTACGTCGTCCTCATCCTGGGCTTTGCGCATCGTCGCGGACGCGGCGGGACTGCCACCCGTTGCTCCGACCTTTGCTGGCTGCGGGACACGAATGGCATCCGCACCGGTGCTTGCAATGCCGGTAGTGGTGGCCGGCGTTCCCGCCGCCGGACCTGATTTCAGCGCTACTGACGCCGGCGCCGGCGCAGCAGGTTTTACGCCAGCATCTTTCAGGTAGTGAGCCGGTGCGTTTTCGGTCAGGTCGATATCAACATCAATATCGGCGGCGGTGCCCGCTTTCCTGGCCGCAGCATCACCACCGGCGGCAGCGCCCGGACGGGTGGGGAGCGCATATGCATCGACGTGCCTGATGGCAGTCGCGTCCGGATCGAATTTCGCTGGAACTGCTGCATCTTTTTCGGCAGGCCGTACCACAGCTGCACCCACATTGACCTGCCGGATGACTGTAGCGTCCGCTTCTGCCTGCGCCGCCGCGCCGCGCCGCGCTTTTTCAGCAGCTTCGCGTTCAACGCGCGCGGCTTCGGTCTTGGCAAGCTCTTCGGCAGCACGCTTTGCCTGGGCCTCTTTGCGCGTCCGCTCCTCGGTCTCGCGCGCCGCTTTTTCCGCCTCGCGCCGGTTGCGTTCGGCCAATTCCCTGGCGGCCTGCGCCTCTTTCGCGGCCTTCGCGTCGGCTTCCTTTTTCTGGCGTTCCTGCTCCAGTGCATCCCGCTTGGCCTTGGCCTCGGCCTCGCGCTTCTCCAGAGCTTCACGCTGCCGGCGTTCGTCTTCGGCCTTGCTTTCCTGAGCGGCCGTGAGGGCCTTTTCCTTTTCTTCAGCGTCTTTGCGCTTCTGCGCTTCGAGTTCGCGTTTTGCCTCGGCATCGCGCTTGGCCTGCTCCTGCTGTTGCAGCAGGTCTTTTTCGGCCGCAATCCGTGCCGCTTCCCGCTGCAAGGCCTGTTGCTTGCGCTCCTCCGCCTCCTGCTGGGCGCGAGCACGGGTTTCGCGCTCGGCCTGCTCGGCGGCAGCGCGGCGCGCCTGCTGCCCGGCTTCTTCACGTTGACGCGCCTCGTTAGCCTCGCGCTGGCGTGCTTCTGCGTCCCGCTGGGCCTGCTGTTCGGCTTCCTGGCGCGCGCGTTCGGCGGCTGCGCGCTCGGCGCCGCCGTCAGATGGTATCGGCGGTACCGGCGCCGTGCTTTTTAATGTGCCTGCACCGCTCTGGTTTGTGGATCCCGGAACCTGCTTGGCCGCCGTGTGTCCGGCACTGAGTTCGGTTTGATCCTCGTCGCTTGGCGCGAGTGCGCCGGCGCCGGCCCGGTTGAGCTTGTCGAGCCTGCGTTTGGCCAGATGAGAAAACCGGCCATCGGGAAAGGAGTCGATAAACGCGGCAAAGTCATCCGGGTGATCGCTATCCTTGATCTCTTTCCAAAACTCGAGCTCGGACTCCATCGCCAAGTCAGTACGCTCTGGCCGGCCACTGTTGGTGTTGGTGGCCGCACCGCCCGTAGCCGCCGGTTCGACTGCTGGTCTGCTCCCTCCTCTGGTAGCGTCTTCGGCACCTGATGACTGCGCAGCAGGCGCCGCGGGCAGATCACCCATGGCACGCCGGAGCGCGTCGACAAACTCACGCGCCGTCTGAAAGCGCTCGTCAGCGCGTTTGGCCAGCGCTTTTTTGACCAACGCGTCCCACACCGGCAGCAACTCTACGTTGATCTGCGACGGCGGTGTCGGTGTCTGGGTCAGGATGTTGCGCGCAATGGTCTGACTGCCGCCGGTGAACGGCCGCGCACCGTGGGTCAGAAATTGATACAGAATCACGCCACAAGAGAACAAATCAGCGCGCCCGTCAACCGCCATCATGCGGTGTTGTTCAGGTGCCATGTAGGCGGGTGTGCCGACCCGGGTGCCAATCTGGGTCGCCAGGGAAGACTCAATCTTGGCGACACCGAAGTCAGCCACCTTGACGCGCGCGTCGTCGGTAATCATGATGTTGGCGGGCTTGATGTCGCGATGCACCACCTTGCTCTGATGCGCGTGCTCGAGCGCCTCCAGAATGGCGCTCATGATGCGCACGGTATCGGTCAGGGCAAATTTCTCGCCCTTGTCAAAATAGGACTTGAGCTCTTTGCCGCTGATGTACTCCATCGCGATAAAGGCCACATCGGCTGTCTCGCCGTAGTCGTAAATCGAAACCACGCCTGGATGGTTAAGCCGGCCAGCGGCCTGCGCTTCCTGCTTGAAGCGGCCCAGCAAGCCTTCGGCTTCCGAACTGTCGAGCGACTCCTTCAGTACCGTCTTGATCGCGACCCGGCGACCGATGACCGGGTCGCGGCAATCGTAGACGATGCCCATCGCTCCCTTGCCAAGGACACCGACTACGTCGTACTTGCCAAATTTTGTGGGGGCAGCGGTTTCCAAGCGAGTATCCGCAGATGATTGAGCCGGAGAGATCCTGCCGAGGCGCACAGATTGTGGCACCCCGCCGATACGTCAGGCGACCAATATCCTAGTTTTCAATCGCTTGGATGTCAATCGCACATTGTGGCCGGCCGCAGTGGGATTTTCACGACCCCACTGTTTCATGGGTGCGCCCACGCGTCGTCGAGGACTGCCGAACCTCTCTGGCAAATTATAACTTGTCGCGCACCAACCACACGGCCCATGCAGTCGGACTGAACTTAACCAACATCCAAAAAAGGTAAACAACAATGAAAGGTAAGCGCAGCTCCA
>JANNCZ010000481.1:0-2695 GCA_031387185.1 Burkholderiales bacterium | reverse complement strand
TCGTCCTTGCGCGGATCAATGATGATCGGTTTGAAATCGGCGTTTTCGGCAACCAGCTCGATGCCGTTGCCAGTGCGCACAAAGCGCTTGACCGTGACTTCATTGCCGATGCGCGCCACCACCACCTGCCCGGTACGCGCTTCGCGCTGGCTGTGCACAGCGAGAAAATCGCCGTCGAGAATGCCGATGTCCTTCATCGACTCGCCCTTGACCTTGAGCAGGTAGTCGGCGCGCGGCTTGAACATTTCCGGATCAACCGGCACATGGCGGTCGATGTTTTGCTCGGCGTGGATCGGGCTGCCCGCCGCGACGCGGCCGATCAGCGGAAGCGCGTTGATCGACTGCATGGTGCCGGCGATCTGCTCGGCCAGTTGAATGCCGCGCGCGGTGCCGCTGGCGATGGTCAGCGTGCCCTTGCGCTCCAGCGCGCGCAAGTGCTCTTCAGCGGCGTTGGGCGATTTGAAACCGAAGGTGGTGGCGATCTCGGCGCGCGTCGGCGGCATGCCGGTGTTGCGCACGGTCTGGCGGATGAAGTCGAGGATTTCAGTCTGACGGACGGTAAGGTCGTGGGCCATGGCGCTACCTGTGGGAGTGGAGACTGGGACTTTATACAGCATGCTGTATGAAAAATCAAGCCCCACGCACTCACTGGGTCAGTAGCCAGTAAATTGGCACGCCTCCTCAAGACCCGCCAAACCAGTTGTAGCCTTGGTCTTCCCAGTAGCCGCCGGGGTAGTCGTTGGTGACAAAAATTTCTTTGACGTGCTTGGGATTCTTGTAGCCGAGCTTGGTCGGCATGCGCAGCTTCATCGGGAAGCCGTATTTGGGCGGCAGCACCTGGCCGTCGAAACTGAGCGTGAGCTGGGTCTGCGCGTGCAGCGCGGTCGGCATGTCAATGCTGGTGAAATAATCGTCCGCGCATTTGAAGCCGACGAATTTGGCGGTGGTATCAGCACCAATTTTTTCCAGGAAGGTGCGAAACGGCACGCCGCCCCATTTGCCGATCTGGCTCCAGCCTTCGACGCAAATGTGGCGCGTCACCTGCGTCACCTGCGGCAAGGCGCGCAGTTGCGCCAAGGTCCAGTCCGCGCGCTCGCGCACCTTGCCGCCGACCTTGAGCACGAACAGGCGCTCGTCCACCAGCGGGATCTTGTCTTCTTCATAAAACGCATTAAAGCGAAACGGCCGGTCGATCATCGAGTCGGGATAGACCGGCGCCATCTGGTTCGGATCGAAAATGAAACCCTGCACGCGGTCGTTGAAACGCGACACAGTCGAGAGCATTTTTTCCACCGATTCGTTGTCGGTGATGGCGCAGCCGGTCAGCAGGGACAGGCCGCCCAGTGACATGAGTTGTTTGGCGAAGCGGCGGCGCGTCGGCAGTTGCAGCTGCTGCGTGGCGGCTTTGACGATATAGGCCTCGTCGGGATGCGGCGCGCGTTTGGTGATCTTGAGCATGCTGTTCTCCCTATCGGCCGCGAATCATCGCGATCAGCGTGCGCGGCACAATCGCCACCATCACCACATGCACCACGAAAAACGCGACCAGTGCGGCCATCGCATAAAAATGAATGTGGCGCGCCATCTCGTAGCCGCCGAGCAGATCGCGCAAGAGGCCGAACTGCACCGATTTCCAGATCACCATGCCCGAAACGATCAGCACCAGCGCATCGGCCACTACAAACAAGTACGCCACCTTTTGCACCGCGTTGTAGTGGCGCGGATCAGCATGCACCAGCTTGCCGGTCAGCGCGGACTTGAAGTCGGCAAACAGTTCAGATACGCGCACCGGCAACAGCTTGGCGCGCAAACGCCCGGTGGCAATATTCATCACGACATAGAACAGTCCGTTGAGCGCGAGCAGCCACATCGCGGCGAAATGCCACTGCAGCGCGCCGCCGAGCCAGCCACCCAGGGTCAGGTCTTTGGGAATACGAAAATCGAACAGCGGCGAGGCGTTGTAAATGCGCCAGCCGCTGGTGACGAGGATCAGCACCGCAAAGGCATTGACCCAGTGGGCGATACGCAGCCAGACCGGGTGAATCGTACCTTCGGCGCTGTTTGCGGTGGGCATCGTGCTCGCGGTGTTCATGGCATGGCCTTGGTACAGAGTGGATGTCAACACTGTACGCCGGTTCGGCAATGCGAGACGATACGTAGTGACCGCAATGCGGTGTGGGCCACTCGTACACAGATCAACGGCGTGCCGCCACGGCAGATCAACGGCGTGCCGCCTCAGCCGTCGAGTCGCAGCCGCTATCCGCAGCAATCCAGCGCCGCGCCAAACGCGCAAACAGCGGCGCGAGCCAACCCAGGCCCTCGGGAAGCACTGAACGCGGCTCACTCACCGCGCCGCACCGATAGCGCTTTTCCAAGTCATTCCAGCGCAGCGCATCGCACGCGCCGTGGCGGCGGCGCGAGACGAGTACACCGACGGGGCAGGGTTCGGCGAGGCAACACACCCCGCAGCCATTGCAGGGGGCACCAAGCGCGGGTTTGTCCGGCGCGGCCTTGTCCACCTGTATCACCTGCCACCTGGCATGCTTCGAAGAATGGCTCCCAGAGCTATTCTTCTCGGCATCATTGATGCCTGCCGCCGGGCGCAGTGTGGCGCGCACGCCGCCACCACTTTGCCGTTGCTTACTTGGCAAACCACTCCCCATGCGTGCCGACAGCGGCTTTGAACGCGCCCTGG
>JANNCZ010000479.1:0-7816 GCA_031387185.1 Burkholderiales bacterium | reverse complement strand
CTGGCGCGGACGCACGCGCTGCAACGATTTTTCAATCGGGATCGAGCTCGAAGGCGCCGGGGACGTGCGCTATACGGTGCGGCAGTACCGGCGCCTTGCCACCCTGGCACGCCAGCTGTGTGCGCGCCATCCGGGCATCTGCGGTGTGGCCGGTCACGAGGAAGTGGCGCCTGGGCGCAAAACCGACCCCGGGCCGGCGTTTGACTGGCGGCGCTTTATGCGGGAGAGCGGCTTGCCACAAGGGTTTCGCGATTTGGCGTGAAAGTCAACCGGCTTTGTTGCGCAAAAGCGCTTGCCAGCCGGGTATTCCTATACTAGACTTAGTTTTGAGTATGACGCTTGACACTACATATTGTGGTGTGATTGCGGTTTTGAGTAGTCATGCGCGATGGGTTGGGAAGCCGGTTTTGGCCGGCCGAGATGACGTCAGGGGGAGTTTCGCTGGGGCAGCTTTGCGCCAGGGTCCGTCTCTGCTGCTGTTGTTTCTCCCGGGCTTGCGCGCCATCGGCTCATGCAAACAACAGGAGACCACAGGTCCATGCAATCGATCATTTCTTCCGTGACGCCGGGCGCTGCGCCCTTGGCCTTTGCGCAGGGCGCTGCCGCCGCGCCGCTGGTGGCCAGTGCTGCCCTGTACGCCCAGTACAAGGTGATCCGGCGCAATGGCGCGGTAGTGCCGTTCGAGCCGTCCAAAGTTACCATCGCCATGACCAAGGCCTTCCTGGCCGTGTCCGGCGGGCAGGGTGCCGCCTCGGCGCGCATCCGCGAAGTCGTTGCGGCGCTGACCGACAACGTGGTCAATGCCCTGATGCGGCGCCAGCCGGCCGGCGGCACCTTTCACATTGAAGATGTGCAGGATCAGGTCGAGTTGTCGCTGATGCGCTCAGGCGAGCACGAAGTAGCCCGTGCCTACGTGCTGTATCGCGAACGCCGCGCCGGTGAGCGCGCCAAGGCCAAAGAGCGTACGCCAGCTGCTGCCGTTGAACCCGGCATGATGATGACCGGCGACGATGGCCGACGCATTCCGCTCGACGCGGCACGCCTGCAAGCGTTGCTCGATTCGGCTTGCGAGGGGTTGCCGGAGACCAATGGCAGCCTGATTCTGGAGTCGGCGCTCAAGAATTTGTATGACGGTGTACCTGCCGCCGAAGTACGCAAATCGCTGGTGCTGTCGGCGCGCACCTTGATCGAGTCCGACCCGGCCTATGGCTATGCCACGGCACGCCTGCTGCTGCATGACATCCGCCTCGAAGTGCTGGGCCGTGAAGTGTTGCAGGCAGAAATGGAACATGCCTACGCAGATTACTTCCCCGCTTTTATCCAGCGCGGCATCGACGCTGAACTCCTGGATGAACGTCTGGCGCATTACGACTTGAAGAAACTCGGGCGCGCACTGGTGGCGCAGCGCGACCACCAGTTCGAGTATCTCGGTTTGCAGACCCTGTACGATCGGTACTTCCTGCACATCAGCGAAAAGCGCATCGAATTGCCGCAGGCGTTTTTCATGCGTGTGGCGATGGGGCTGGCACTGAACGAAGTCGAGCGCGAAGCGCGTGCCATCGAGTTTTACGAAATTCTGTCGAGCTTTGACTTCATGTCATCGACACCGACCCTGTTCAATTCAGGCACGCTGCGCTCGCAGCTCTCGTCGTGCTATCTGACCACGGTGGCGGATGACCTTGACGGTATCTACGAAGCGATCAAGGAAAACGCCCTGTTGTCGAAATTTGCCGGCGGTCTGGGCAATGACTGGACCCCAGTGCGCGCGCTCGGCAGCCACATCAAGGGCACTAATGGCAAGAGCCAAGGCGTGGTGCCGTTCCTGAAAGTGGTCAACGACACGGCAGTGGCGGTGAATCAGGGCGGCAAACGCAAGGGCGCGGTGTGTGCCTATCTGGAAACCTGGCATCTCGACATCGAAGAGTTCCTCGAGTTGCGCAAAAACACCGGCGACGACCGCCGCCGCACCCACGACATGAACACAGCGAACTGGATTCCCGACCTGTTCATGAAGCGCGTGATGGAAAACGGCGAGTGGACCTTGTTTTCGCCCTCCGACGTGCCCGACCTGCACGACAAATTCGGCAAAGCCTTCGAGAAGGCCTACATCGGCTATGAAGCGCGCGTCACGAGCGGCGAGCACAAGCTGTTCAAGAAAGTGCCGGCGCTGTCGATCTGGCGCAAGATGCTGTCGATGCTGTTCGAGACCGGCCACCCTTGGCTGACCTGGAAAGATGCCTGCAATATCCGCTCACCCCAGCAGCACGTCGGTGTGGTGCACTCATCTAACCTGTGTACCGAGATCACGCTCAACACCAACAGCGAAGAGATCGCGGTCTGCAACCTCGGCTCGGTCAATCTGCGCGCGCATCTCAAAGACGGCAAGCTCGATATGCCGAAGTTGAAGCGCACCATCGGCATCGCCATGCGCATGCTCGACAACGTGATTGACATCAACTACTACGCAGTCAACAAAGCGCGCAATTCCAACGCCAAGCACCGCCCGGTCGGCTTGGGCATCATGTCGTTCCAGGATTGCCTGCACGAGCTGCGCCTGCCCTACGCTTCGCAGGAAGCGGTCGAGTTCGCCGACCGTTCAATGGAGGCGGTATGCTACTACGCCTTTGAGGCCTCGACCAAATTGGCCGAAGAGCGTGGCCGCTATTCGAGCTACAAAGGCTCGTTGTGGGATCGCGACATCCTGCCGCAGGACACTATCCGCCTGCTGCGCGAAGAGCGCGGCGGTTACGTTGATGTTGATGAATCAAGCTCGATGGATTGGGACGCGCTGCGTGCGCGCATTCGCCAGCACGGCATGCGCAACTCCAATTGCGTCGCCATCGCGCCAACAGCCACGATCTCGAACATCATTGGTGTCTCGGCCTGTATCGAGCCGACTTACCAAAACCTTTACGTCAAATCCAATTTGTCCGGCGAGTTCACGATCGTCAATGAGTACCTGGTCAAGGATCTGAAACGCGTTGGCCTGTGGGATTCGGTGATGATTGCCGACCTCAAATACTTCGACGGCTCATTGGCCAAGATCGACCGTGTACCGCCGGAACTGCGCAGTCTCTATGCCACCGCCTTTGAAGTCGAGCCCAAGTGGATCGTCGAAGCCGCCTCGCGGCGCCAGAAGTGGATCGACCAGGCGCAGTCGCTCAATATCTACATGGCAGGCGCATCCGGCAAGCGGCTCGACGACACCTATAAGCTGGCCTGGCTGCGCGGCTTGAAAACCACGTATTACCTGCGCACCCTGGGTGCGACCAACGCCGAAAAGTCGACCGTCAAGGGCGGGCAATTGAATGCCGTGGGCAGTGATGGCAGTGCCTCGGTTCACAGCGCCCACGCAGCCGCACCAGCCGCACCAGCCGTGCAGCAGGCGGCGCCGGTGGGGCAACCGACGGAAGGCGAGTTGGTAGGACAGGCCTGCATGATGCGGCCCGGTGATCCGGGGTTTGACGAGTGCGAGGCCTGCCAGTAAGACAGCCGCGGGCAGCGGAAAGATCACAAGCGGTTTTGCAGTGGCAGTGGTGGTGGCAGTTCGCAGCGTGTCCGGGTGGCGTGTGGCCTGGATGTTTGGCAGTGACGTATGCGAGCTGTGCGTGTGATGTGCAGAAGTGTACCGAAGTGTACTGAAGTGTACTGAAGTGTACTGAAGTGTACTGAGGCGACACCCATAACCTGACGTCAAAGTCGCCCGCTGGACGCAACAGGCCGTAGATCGATCCGATGACACCCACAATATGAAATCAAAGTTAATCGACAGGAGAATTCATGCTCAATTTTGAAGATGAGGTTGTCATGCCGGCAGGACGCGGCGTGATGCCAGGAATGATGCCGCCAATGCTTGGGCTGCAGGCCGGTTTGCAGACATTCTCCCCTTCGTTACCCGCCTCGCCTCTGGCCGGCATGCCGGGTGATGTGCTGCGCATGCCGCAGACCGCACCGCGTGTGGTGCAGAGCAAGCCTATGGCCCATGCTGAAGCTGAAGCAACCCCCGATGCTGCGCGCCGCGTCAACGCCGCCGACAAGCGCATCATCAATGGCGCGACCGATGTCAATCAGCTGGTCCCATTCAAATACAAATGGGCGTGGCAAAAATATCTCGACTCTTGCGCCAACCACTGGATGCCGCAAGAGATCAACATGAACCGCGACATCGCCCTGTGGAAGGACCCGAAGGGGTTGACCGAGGACGAACGCCGCGTGATCAAGCGCAATCTCGGTTTCTTCGTGACGGCCGACAGCCTGGCCGCCAACAACATTGTGCTCGGCACCTACCGCCACATCACTGCGCCCGAGTGCCGCCAGTATTTGCTGCGCCAGGCGTTTGAAGAAGCGATCCACACCCACGCTTACCAATACATCGTCGAGAGCCTTGGTCTCGATGAAGCGGAAATTTTCAACGCCTATCATGAAGTGTCGTCAATTCGCGACAAGGATGAATTCCTGATTCCCTTCATCGATACCCTGACCGATCCGCATTTCAAGACCGGCACGATGGAGAATGACCAGAAGCTTTTGAAGAGCCTGATCGTGTTCTCGTGTCTGATGGAAGGCCTGTTTTTCTATGTCGGCTTCGCGCAGATTCTCGCGCTCGGCCGCCAGAACAAAATGACTGGCGCCGCCGAGCAGTATCAGTACATCCTGCGTGACGAGTCGATGCATTGCAACTTCGGCATCGATTTGGTGAACACGATCAAGATGGAAAACCCGCATCTGTGGACGCCGGAATTCCGCGACGAGATTCGCGTCCTGTTCCGTAAGGCGGTCGACCTCGAATACAAGTACGCGGAAGACACCATGCCGCGCGGCGTGCTCGGCCTCAACGCGCCGATGTTCAAAGGTTACCTGCGTTACATCGCCAACCGCCGTTGTCAGCAAATAGGTATTGACCCGCTGTTTGCAAACGAGGAGAATCCGTTTCCATGGATGAGCGAGATGATTGATCTCAAGAAGGAACGCAATTTCTTTGAGACCCGCGTCATCGAGTATCAGACCGGCGGCGCGTTGAACTGGGAATAAGGAAGCAGCCAGAGGAAGCAGTCAGCGTGCGCTACACGAAGGCAAGCGGGCTGCACAGAACCACCACCTTTGCAGTCAACTTTCACAGCACCGAAATCAGAACCAAGATTGAATGCAGGATCACACGAGACCGATCATTAATGCGCATCACGCATCCGGACCGCAAGGCGTGTTCGAGGGGAGTTGTCCCTCCAACGCCACGCATCACGCCGGAACGGGTGTGCGCATTGTCTCCAGAAAAAACGCCGGGCGATTTCGCACCGGCGTTTTTTTTGGAGGCGCGGCTGCGCTCCTTTGCACACGGCACAGCGTGTGCAGGCAGCGCAGCAGTACGGCATTCATTAGCGCAAGAGACGCAGCAATGCTTGCGCCGATGAATAATCCGGGCTGATAGAGACGGGTTTTTTGCTTAGCGGTAATTTCCGTAACCACTCTGAAGGAGTTCATCATGGCAGCAAAGAAACCAGCAAAGAAAGCAGCAAAGAAAGCAGCCAAAAAGCCAGCCAAAAAAGCGGCGAAGAAAGCGGCGAAGAAACCTGCGAAAAAGGCCGCGAAAAAGAAAGCGGCCAAGAAGCCGACGAAAAAGGCAGCCAAGAAAAAGGCTGCCAAAAAGTCGGCGAAGAAAGCACCCGCCAAAGCCAAGCCGGCTGCAAAGCCGGCGGCGGCAGCCAAACCCGCAGCGGCAGCGGCACCGGGCATGCGCCCGGCGCTTAACCCGGCGGCGGCATGGCCGTTTCCCACTGGCAGCCGTCCCTGACGGCCTGCGGGAAACACCACGCTTTGCAAGCGGGACCCAGCCGCGCAAGTGGCTGGGGTGTTGGAATCCGCAGGTGAACCGGGATGTTCCGGTTTGCCTGCGGATTTTTGGTTTCTGCACGCCGCCTCTGATCGGGTCTGGGTAGCGTTTTCTGTATTCGTTCTTGTGTATTCGTATCTGTATTCGTATCGCTATCTCTATCTGTGTCCGCGCATGACGCAGATTCCTTCTCCGCAATCCTCCGGCCCGCCATCGCATGCTTGACGACATCCTCGGCATCATCTTCAAGGCCGCATACTGGCTGCTGGTGCCTGCGGCCCTGCTGCGCTTTTACATGCAGTGGCGGCGTATTCCATTTCGCAATCCGCTCGGCTCGTTTGTCTGTGCCATCACCGATTGGCTCGTACTGCCGCTGCGCCGCGTGCTCAAAGGTGCGCTCGGCTTAGACTGGGCCAGCCTCGCAGCGGCCATGATGTTTGAATGGGGCCTCGCAGCGCTGTTCGACGTGGTGAGCGCGCGCTTTGCGTTATTCACCTCTAGCGCCGCGCTCACTGCGTGGATCGTGGGTGGCGGTTTTGGTTTGCTCACGACTGCCATCAACATGATGATCTTCATCACGATCATTGCCGCGGTATTGTCCTGGATGCGCGCCGACAATCCTCTCGGTGACGTACTTGACGCCTTGGCCGCACCGTGGCTGCGCCCGATCCGGCGCCGCCTGCCGATGGTGGGCGGCTTTGATCTCTCGCCGCTGGTGTTGATTGTGTTATTGCAAATCGCGCTGGTGATTCTGGCGCGCGTGCAGACGCTGGTGTTGATGGTTCTGCGTTAAGCAGGTGCCGCACGCGACACAGCTGCGGCAAACCGCCAGATCACCATGCTCCCATCGTCCACCGCCGCGCACGTGCGTGCGCGCCTCGCGCGCCTGCATCCGTCGGTGCGCGGCATTCTGTGGTCGGTGCTGGCGGGCATGCTGTTTGCAGTACTCAATGCGCTCCTGCGCCTGCTGACCAAACAGTTGGATCCGCTGCAGGTGCAGTTTCTGCGCTATGGCATGGGCTGTGTTGTGATGCTGCCGCTGGTGCTGCGCAGCGGTCTTGCCGCTTACATCCCGAAGCGTATCGGTGGCCAGTTCATGCGCGGTGCCGCGCACGCCGTGGGGCTGTGCTTGTGGTTTCATGCACTGCCGCATATTCATCTGGCCGACATGACGGCGATTGGTTTTACCGCGCCGATCTTCATCATGTTCGGTGCCTACGTGGTGTTCAAGGAGCAGATGCGCTGGGACCGCTGGCTCGCCGCCCTGACCGGCTTTGGCGGCGTGATGGTGGTGCTCGGCCCGCAGATCGCGGGTGGGGCCGGTCACTATCATCTGGTGATGCTGGCCTCGGCGCCGATGTTTGCGCTGTCGTTCCTGATCGCCAAATCGCTGACGCGCGATGAGCGCCCCGAAGTCATCGTGGTCTGGCTGTCGCTCACCGTGGCCATCTACAGCTTCCCGCTGGCGCTGTGGCACTGGCAGTGGCCGAGTGCGATGCAATGGCTCGTCATCGTGATCTGCGGCGTGATCGGCAGCGCTGGTCACTATTGCCTGACGCGCTCGATCGCGGCCGCCGACATCTCGGCCACGCAGTCAGCGAAGTTTCTCGATCTGATGTGGGCGTCGCTGATGGGCTGGCTGCTGTTTGCCGATGTGCCGAGTCAATCCACCTTGTTTGGTGGTGTGGTGATCGCCGCCTCCACCGTGTGGATCGCGCGGCGCGAGGCGCAGCGGCGGGGCGCAGCGCCGGTTAAATCGGGGTGAACGCAGCTTGAAGCTGCGCGTCGAGCTGCTGACGGCGCGGCGCGAGCGGCTTCACGTTGCCGCTTCATGTAGTGATGCTACGGCTTACCGCCTGATACCGCGCCAGAGTCTTGACACGCGCTGCCGCGTGATCGACGACCGGCAGCGGATAGTGCTCTCCGAGCAGTACACCCGCGCGGCGCAGGTCATCGCCTTTGGCCAGCCAGGGCGCGTGAATCGCCTTG
>JANNCZ010000461.1:0-3489 GCA_031387185.1 Burkholderiales bacterium | reverse complement strand
TCTCGCCGCGTTTGCCATCGGCGCCATCGTGCTCGGCAGCACCTATGGCGCGACTGCGCCGGTGAGCACACATCTGCTGGTGCCGCGCACGCCGCCGCAGATCATCAACCTCGTGCTGTCGATCCGCCAGATCGGCGTGCCGATGGGCGGGGTGCTCGCCGCGTTGCTGATGCCGCCGCTCGCCCTGCGCGTCGGCTGGCAGACAGCATTGCTGATGCTCGCATTGCCCGTTACGGTGCTGATGCTGGCGCTTGAACTGCCACGCCGCCGCTGGGATGCACCGGATAACCTACCGGCGGATCTACCGCCCCGCGCCACAGGGCGCGTGCACGGCAGCGTGGTGACGCTGGAGAATGCGCGCGCGGTGCTCGACCTGCTGCGCACCAGCGGCGAACTACGGCGCCTGTCCGCCGCGAGCTTTGTGTTTTCCGGTGTGCAACTGAGCTTCGTTGCCTTCCTCACCGTGCAACTGACCAGCCGCGCCGGCTTCGGCCTCGTCGCAGCAGGGCAAGCGCTCGCGCTCTATCAACTGGCCGGCATGCTGTGCCGGCCGGTCTGGGGCTGGCTAGCTGACGGGAAACACGGCGCGCGCCGCCTCATCGTGTTGCAAGGCGCGGCGATGGGCCTGCTGGTGGGCGCCGCCGGCCACTTCGGCCCACACTGGCCGGTGCCGCTGATCTTCGTGGCCTGCGCGCTCGCAGGCGCCACGGCCAACGGCTTCACCGGATTGGGCTATGCCGAATTCGCCCGCATCGGTGGCGCGCGCCGCACCGAGGCTACCGGGCTGGGTTCAGCCGCGATGTTCAGTGGCGTGTTGGTGTTGCCCTCGCTCGGCGCCCTGGTGGTGAGCCTGACAGGAAGCTACGTGATCGCGTTCACTGCGCTTGGCGTGATGGCGGTTGCGGCGTCGCTGATGCTCGCGGTCAGTGCGCGGTCGCCGCAAAACTAGAAATTGACCTCTGTCAAAACCGTTGGTGCATGCGCCTGCACATCGCCCATGGCTGAAGACGGTTGGTAGAAGCCGTTCTTGGCCGATCTGTGCCTCGGGTAAATTCATTTGCGGCGGCAACGTGGATGTCAGCGGCGCCGGCACGGCGTGCGCTGGACTGCCGGGTTGGGCTGCGTCACGCGACGCGTAAGACCAAGCGCTTGCCGCAAGCCTTGACGTACTTGCGAATGGTTGCAATCGAGGGGGAATGCTTACCCGTAGCCAGTGAGCGCTCCAAACGCGCAACTGATGGTGCTTGCGTTCCCATACGATCCGCTATCTGCGCCTGCGTGAGACAGGCCTGTTGGCGCGCCTTGAGCAAGGCATCGAGCAGAACCGTCTCATCCCGCTCGATGCGATCAACCTCAGCGCGTACACCAGGACGGCGCATGAGTTTCTTTACCAACTGATCATGGGTTTGCACGTTTGATCCCCTTCATTCGGGTTTCGGCGACTTCACGTTCACGCGTGGGTGTGCGAGTGGATTTCTTGATGAAGCTGTGAAGCATGGCAATGCGCTTTCCCACAAGCATGCAGAAGAAAACGCGGGCTATTCCTTCAGCGCCTTTGAGCCGCAGCGCAAAGAGTCCTTCGCCGAAGGCTTTGGTATGCGGCTCCCCGATGTTTGGGCCAAGGGCAATCTCCGGCGCGTTAGCACGATGTACCGTGCTGCGAGAGTGTCGGGCAGTTCCAGGATCTGCTCCTGCACAGTATCGCTGTAGTAATTGATCGTGTAGTTCACGACCAAATAATAACAAATATGTTATTTATTTGTAAGCGGTAAAGAGATTAAATCGCTTGAGCCATCGATACGCGGATTCGAAAAGCCCGACGCCGGGCACAGGCGCTGCCGTGGGCGGTCGCCTGGATGCCCTTGTGAGGCCGCATGCCGCTATTCGGAAGACCGGGAGTCATCAGAGATCGGGCCTAGAAGGACAGTCCGAGTCCCTGTGATCTGGAGAAGTTGGCCACCGCAGCGGTCCAGATCGGTACGCCAACAGGTGCGGGATACACCCCGTGGCCGCGTCGCTCCGGAAATGGCGGTGCCATGACCAAGTCGCCGCGGCCACCGCCTGAACGAAAGCTATCGAACCAGAGCTTCTGCACTCGCGGGCCGATGAATTCGTCGTTTTCCGCGTAGAACCACAGCACCGGCACCGCGATTTGCGGGGCAATTGACTCGAACAGCTGCGCCAACCGATCCGATGCGCAGGGCTCACCTCGGCGCCTGTCCGGATCGCCGCCCCGGCCCGGCGAGAACGCGAGCACCGCGATCAGTCCGACGGGTCGCTTCGAAGCCGTGTAGATCGAGGCGAAACCGCCGGCGCTCTGGCCGGTCAGCAGCCAGCGTTTCGCATCCAGGTCGCCCTGTGCTTTCGCCCATTCGACGGTGGCGAGGAGATCGAGCGCCGCGCCTTCGCCAGCGCGACGAAAATCGGGACGGTTGCAGCTGCCGTACGCATCGCCGAACTCTCCGCCGCCGCTCGCGCCGTAACCGCGCCGCACCGGCACTAGTACCGCATAGCCGCGCTCCACCCAAGCGCGTACGGGATTCAGAGGCCGGTAGCGCCCGATTGCGCGGTTGGCCTCGGGCGTGGTAGCAGTGCCATGGCTGAGAATCAGCCACGGAAACGGTCCGTCGCCGCGCGGCCTGAAACTCGTGACTACGATGCTCGAACCTGCTGCGGTTACGCGCACGCTGTGCACCGCCTCACGCAGCGAATGGTCGAGTTTCTCCTCTCGCGCGTGTAAGGCCGAGGAGGCAACGAGCGCTGCGGCAAGCAAGAGCCAGAACGCGGCGGACATTGTCGGACGCACAAACAAACGCCGAATACTCATCCGTTGCTCTCCATGCGGCCTAACGACCGAGGTAAAAGGCGCCGCGCTTTTGCGGCGTCCAGCGACCGAAGGGAGCGATTTTGACCGACGTGTTAGCCTTCAATTGTTGCCTCTAGCGCCGATACTGCGGCTTGAATTGCAATTGGATTTCGATGGGCGAAGTGAAGCAGGAAGCCGGTAACGGCCTGTTGCTGCAGTGGAGTCAAGCTCAACCATCGATTGGCGAAAGAGGGTCGCAGCGGATCATTTTTTGGCGGAGAAAGACAATCAATCAAGTTATCTGAAAGGCCTAGATTTTCATTCTCGAGCGCAGCGAGCATGTATGCCGGGAGGTAATACACAAAGGCGGTTGGCGAAAACGCGTGCAAAGCGAAAGCGTGACGGTCAAGATCAGAGCTCTGCATTTCGTGCCACTCACGCCCACAAAATAGTTCGGCAGCGCCTTCGCTGTCGGTGGCGAAAAGTTCATCTCCGCGCGGTCGCGTAGTGTTTGCGAATGCTTTCTCTATTTGAGAGGAGAGTGGCATGTGGGGCTAACGAGGCTGTAGAAAAACTCATCATATCGCGAACGCCTGGCGGTCAGGAATGTCGAACCCGGGTGTAAATAAAACGCGAGCAAACCGCCATGGCGCGCTACAAAATCATCGACACCAGCCCGCGCT
>JANNCZ010000460.1:0-1527 GCA_031387185.1 Burkholderiales bacterium | reverse complement strand
CCGTTACGCCGCAGTGCGCAGGTAAAGCAGCGACGGCATCCGCGCGTGGATCGGCGTGTGCCGCACGCCCTGTGGTGCAAAGTGAAAATCGCCGGCGCGCGCAATCGTGCCATCGATATCGATCTCGCCTTCGACGACGAGGCATTCTTCGTGATGTGCGTGATCGTGCGGCGGTATCACCGCACCGGTTTGCATGCGCAGCAAAAACGCAAAAGTGCCAGCGCGGCGGAACAGTACCTGTCTCTCGATGCCGGGTGCAAATGCCTTCCACGGCGCCAGGTGCGCGTCGATGGTGACCGGCTGTTGGGGGGCGTCCAGCGCGTGCGTGGGTTCAGCAGTGCTCTGAGGCTGCGCAGTTGCCGCGGCGGCCGCTTGAACCGGCGCCGTGCGCGCCATCAATTGTTTGAGCATGCGTGCTCTGATGCGGCGAGGCGGCTCGATGGGCTTGAGCGCTTGCAACAACGCGTGATCAAGCACGGCGTCGATTAGCGGCGCGGCGCTGTTTGCGGGAGAGGGCGTGATGTGTTTCATGTGGTTTCCAACGCAGCGCGCAAGGTTTGCAGCGCACGGCGAACGTGGGTCTTGACGGTGCCCAGCGGCAGGCGCGTATGCGTGGCGATTTCGCTGTGGGTCAGGCCTTGAAAAAAAAGCGAGCGCGAGCAATTGGCGGTGCACTGCCGGCAGCCCGGCGAGCGCAGCATGCAGGGCGCCGTGTTCCTGCACCGCGGCGAGCAGGTTGCGCGGGTCGTTCTCGTCTACTGCTTCAGCCAGCAGTTCGGGCTCGGCATGGCTCTCGGCCGGGTCGACGCGGCGCAACCGGTCGAGCGCGCGAGAACGCGTAATGACCATCAACCAGGCCAGCGGGTGGCCGCGCTCCGTGTCGTAGCTTGCGGCGTTTTTCCAAACTTGCACATAGACATCACCGCTGGTTTCTTCGGCCAGCGCTTCGGAGCGCGCAATACGCAGGGCGAGGCCGTAGACGCGGCCCGCGGTCTCGTCATAAAACGTAGCGAGCGCGCGTTGGTCCTGTTTGGCGATGCGGGCGAGCAAGGCAACCAAATCGGCGCCTTCGGCACCACTGGCATCGCGCGCGGGCACTGTTTTCGGACTGGCGGCACGGGAGGAAGGCATGCGTGGCAGTTTAACAAACGGGCTTGCGCACCCATTGTGAGTCCTGCGCGCGGTGCTTCCCGGCAGTGGCTGCGCAATGGTGTGCATCATGTTGAACCCCCTCCATGGTTGGTCCGGCGACGCATGGCGTCGGGCGCGGGCCGCGGAACACGATTCCACCGCAACTTAAGTCGGCACTTTCGCCGCACGCGGTTACTACGCACGGCCCGGAACATCGGATGTGTTCCGGCGACACCGGACGTATTTACCGCCAACGCTTGACATTGGTCAAGCACTATCCGGTGTGCTTGCGTAGCATGCCGGTTCGGATGCGAGTCCGAACCCTACACCCAGGGTAACTGCGCGTAACCCGGCACGTTCAACGCTGTAATCAGTCCTGCCAAATCCACCAGAAGA
>JANNCZ010000459.1:0-3457 GCA_031387185.1 Burkholderiales bacterium | reverse complement strand
GAAAGATGGCCGCATCTTCGGCATCGGCAAGGCCGGTAATCCGGACATTCAGCCTGGCGTGACCATCGTGATCGGCGCGGCGACCGAAGTGATCGCCGGCGAGGGCATGATCGTCACCGCCGGCGGCATCGACAGCCACATCCACTTCATCTGCCCGCAGCAGATCGAAGAAGCCTTGATGAGCGGCGTCACCACCATGCTCGGCGGCGGCACCGGGCCGGCGGCGGGCACGTCGGCCACCACCTGTTCACCTGGACCTTGGCACATTCACTCGATGCTGTCGGCAGCCGAGGCCTTCCCGATGAATCTCGGTTTCCTCGGCAAGGGCAATGTTTCGCAACCCGAACCGATCCGCGAGCAGGTGCGCGCCGGTGCCATCGGCCTCAAACTGCACGAGGACTGGGGCACCACACCCGCCGCGATTGATTGCTGCCTCGGCGTCGCCGAAGAGTTCGACGTGCAGGTGGCAATCCACACTGACACGCTCAACGAAGCCGGTTTTTTGGAGAACACCGTCGCCGCCTTCAAGGGCCGCGGTATCGCTACCTTCCACACCGAAGGCGCGGGCGGCGGGCACGCGCCCGACATCATGAAGATTTGCGGCGAATCCAACGTGTTGCCCTCCTCCACCAACCCGACCATGCCTTACACGGTGAACACGGCGGATGAACATCTGGACATGCTGATGGTGTGCCACCACCTTGACTCGTCCATCGCCGAAGACATCGCCTTTGCCGAGAGCCGCATTCGCCGCGAGACCATCGCGGCCGAAGACATCATGCACGACCTCGGCGCGATTTCGATGATGAGTTCGGACAGCCAGGCCATGGGCCGCGTCGGCGAAGTCATCACGCGCACCTGGCAGACGGCGCACAAGATGAAGGTACAGCGCGGCACCTTGAACGAAGCAAGTAAAGGGGCAGGCGCGCGCAGCAGCGACAAAGCCGACAACTTCCGCGTCAAGCGCTACGTCGCCAAATACACCATCAACCCGGCCATCACCCACGGCGTCGGCCACGTCGTCGGCTCCATCGAAAAAGGCAAGGTGGCAGACCTCGTGTTGTGGAAACCGATGTTCTTCGGCGTCAAACCGTCGATGATTTTGAAAAGCGGCATGATCGCCGCCGCGCAGATGGGCGATGCCAACGCCTCGATCCCGACGCCGCAGCCGGTCTACTCGCGTCCGATGTTTGGCGCTTTCGGAAAAGCGCTGAAGTCATCAATGATTTTTGTCTCGCAAGCAGGGTTGGACGCAGGCGTGGGCGAACAACTCGGTCTCACCAAACCCCTGGTCGCGGTAAAAAACATTCGCGGCGTGCGCAAACAGCACATGATCCACAACGATTTTTGCCCGCAGATGGAAATCGACCCCGAGACCTACGAGGTGCGCGCCCATGGTGAGTTGCTGGTATGCGAGCCGGCGCAGGTGCTGCCGATGGCGCAGCGGTATTTCCTGTTTTGAGCTGCGTCGAGGGGCGCGATGAGAGGCTTTGATACACTGGCGCTGTGAAGTACACGCAATATTTTCTGGCGATGCGCAGCCGTGCCGACCGGGCATGGATTCAAATGGAATGGATCGAACGCACCGTCAACCACCCGGTGGGGCAGATGGTGCAGGAGGATGGCCGAATCCGCCGTTGGGCGCGCGTCCCTGAAGCCGACGGCAAGTTTTTGCGGGTTGTTTTACTCGAAGATGGTGAAACCGTTCACAACGCATTCTTTGACAGCAGGTACACCCCATGAAGATCAAATATTTTCAAGACACCGATACGCTGCATATCGAGTTCCGTACCGTGCCGGTGACGGAGACCAAAGACCTCGACGAAAACACCCTGCTTGACATTGATGCGCAGGGAAAGATTTGCGCGATCACGGTTGAGCATGCACGCGAACGCGCCGATATTCCGCATTTTTCCTACGAGCAGGTTGCCGCCTGACCCACACTGGCCGGGCGTGAATTCGTTCGCCAATGTCCAGGAACTCATGCGCCAGTTCAAGGGCTTCCCTGCTACCCCGAGTGCGACCCCATGCTGACCTTGAAAGACCGTGTAGCACCAACAGATCAGGTGGACGCCGAACTGGCCTTGCCTTACGAATTGCGTGAGAAGAGCCGCCTGCGCGCGACGCTATCAACCGGCGAAGAGATCGCTCTTTTTTTGGAACGCGGCACCGTGCTGCGCGGCGGTGATTGCCTCAAAGCCGACGATGGGCGTGTCGTACGCGTCGCCGCTGCCGCCGAAGCCGTGCTCGAGGTCGAGTGCCACGATGCCGAGGCATTTGCACGCTGCGCCTACCACCTCGGCAATCGCCATACGCCGCTGCAGATCATCGGGCGCAAGGAGGATGGGCACTATTGCCTGCGCATTCGCGCCGATCATGTTCTCGCGGACATGCTCGCGGGCCTCGGAGCGCATTCTGCCGAAGGGACGGCACCGTTCGAGCCGGAGACCGGTGCCTACGGCGGGCATGCCCATGTGGGCGGACACGATCATGGGCATGACCACGATCATGGCGACGCGCATGAGGGTCAGCATCACTCGTCCCACCCCGGCAACCGCATGCCGGTGCATGAGCCGAAAATCCATCGACCCGATCCAGCCAAGTGGAAAGGCACGCAGGACAAATGACGGCGTCGCTCTCGCCGTTGGCGCTGCTGCGCCTCCTGCACCTTGCCAGCCCGACGCTGCCGGTGGGCGCCTACAGTTATTCGCAAGGCCTGGAATCAGCCATCGAAGCCGGCCTCATCAAGGACGAGAAGAGCGCGCAAGCGTGGATCACCGACACCCTGACTTATTCAGTCGCGCGCCTCGAAGCCCCGGTGTTTTGCCGGCTCCATCGCGCATGCCAAAGTAAAGATCTCGACGCCATGCAGCGCTGGAACAATTACTTTCTCGCCTCGCGCGACAGTGCCGAGTTTCGCGCCGAGACAGTGCAGATGGGCTACTCTCTGGCCAAGCTGTTGCGCGATCTGTTCCCGGCGAATGGGCTTATGGAATGGCTCCCACCAACGGTTTCAGAGGCCTCACTTTCCTTCCCCGGAGCCATGTCAGCCGCTTGCGTGGTACTCGACACGCCGTTGCAAGACTCGCTGCACGCCTATCTGTTTGCGTGGACCGAGAATCAGGTGCTTGCCGCGTTGAAGGCGGTGCCGCTGGGGCAAGTCTCCGGGCAGCGCATGCTGTTTGCGCTCGAAGCGCCTATCCTCGACGCCGCAACCAAGGCCATGACGCTCGAAGATGATGACATTTCGAACTGGACGCCAGGCCTGTCATTCCTGTCAATGCGCCACGAAACCCAACACAGCCGGATTTTCCGGTCGTAAAAATCACCACAGAGGAATCATCATGAGCACTCAACCCTCATCTTCCCCGCTGCGAGTCGCCGTCCCACGACCAACGCCGCAGCACAACCCGCTGCGGGTTGGTATAGGCGGCCCAGTCGGCTCCGGCAAGACGGC
>JANNCZ010000455.1:0-3635 GCA_031387185.1 Burkholderiales bacterium | reverse complement strand
AAATCTTTTCCATTACGCCCATATCTACCCCGCTACGGTGGTTTATTGACGAGAAGTTTACGCCCATCTCAATCAATGCTGCGTTGCCCTTTCTGGCAAACCCGCTCCCGCAAATACGATGGAAGCACCGGCATATGGGGTGCCCTACCCGCCACCGCGCTCGCCATATTTTCTGATCACTCTTTGGGGTAATAGCCGCCCGTTTTGGGTGCCCCGCGAAATTCAATTAGTTGGCGGCTCTTCAGTTGTTTCACCCAGCGCTCAACCGTTCGCGCCGGCTTGCCGGTTTGACTCCCCAACTCTGAAATCCTCAGCCCCGGCTGGGTCTGGATCAATTTGAGCATGTTATCCAATTCGGGGTTTACACCGCCACTTGCACCGCCACTTGCACCGCCACTTGCACCGCCATTTACACCGCCACTTCGCATTTAGATCTTTTTCATGCAGAGGAGCCGAAGTTAACGCTGGCCCTTATTTTACGGTGACATTCAAACGCGGCCAGCGGCGCTGCCAACACAACCCTGCCCCGGCGGGCTGGGCGCGAGGTGGGGGAATGTCCTGAAACCCTTGGTGCGAGCGGTTCTTGCGGCCATACCATCTTGACCTCGACGTAGCCGCACTGGGTCTGTGCGGGCTTATTCAGTGTTTCCCCGGTCCGTGCCTGAGAGCAGATCGGGGCGATGGACTCCAAGCCATGCGCGTACCCGATTTCGGAGAGCGCCGGTCAGCTCTATAACATCGCGGGCTTCTGCGTCTGACGCGTTGGTTCAAGCGCCGCCACGCAATGCTTTCAGACTCGTTTCGTCGCCAATGAGAAACAGCTTCGGCCCCGCGGCCACCTTCGAAATGAAATGATCGCGCTTTTTGATCCGGCTCAAAAACTCCGCGCGATCAAAAATTGTCGTCGATACCGGGAGGCCGAGCTTTTTTTCCACCCCTGACAACGGCACGGCAAGCTGCGAGAGCAGAATCTCGCCCACCAGGAACACATCGATATCGCTGCTTGCGTGGTGTTCGCTACGTGCTACAGAACCGTAGATGAAGGCGACGTCGATCAGCCCCCCAAGTGGCGCGAGCGCAGCCCGGATCACATCGGCAATGCCGAAAGTCTTGGTGATCAGCCCCGAAAGTTCGGGGAATACCGGTGCGGCCGGGTTCACGCAAAAGTACACCTGGTTGGCGCGCCGCTCGCGAATCAGCAGGCCGGCACGCGTGAGCTGGTCCAGTTCCTTCTGCACCTGGCTCGCCCCGGCACCCACAGCGGCAACAATCTCGCGGGTATAGAAAGCCTTGCCGGGTTGTCCGAACAGGAGGGCAAGCACCGCACGCCGCGTCTTGCCAAACAGCGCCTGGGCGATCGGAAACGTGGCATCAGTCATGGTTATCGCGTTTGCGTGTACTGAAAACAGGTACGATAGTACCGAATTTCGGTACGGACCGTCCAGAACAAGGTCAACCGTTGCGCCGCCCTGACGGGCCGCGCGCGGCGAGGGAAAATGCCATAGAACCGATGGTGGTAGCGGTTCTTGGAGCACTGTATGGGGCCGGGTTCCTTGCCTGCGCGAAGCGCCCCTGCGGCATGTCAGCCGATCAGGGTTGTGGGGGGATTGTGGCGGAAGGGGTCAAGCCGCATGGGCGCGATCCCAGTAGTGGTCTTCGAGCTCACGCCAGGTCGTGGTTTGAAAATAGGCCCAGGCGAGCTCATCGTTGAGATTCAAAATTGTTCCCTCCTCGGCAACCTGGGCTTTCATGGTCAGGCCTGCGGAGGCCAGATCAATCAGGTCAATTTTTTCGGCGACAACGTTGAGGCACTGCGCCAGACGGCGCCGCAACGACTCGTGCTGGCCAAGGCGTGCAAAGGCGGTGTCGGCCGACGCGGCGGCCGGCTTCCAAAAGACCGCGATATCCCAGTCGCTGCCATCGTTTGCGGTGTGGTTGGCGCGGCTGCCAATCAGAACAGCAAAAGCCACAGCGGGCGTTTCCGCAAGCGCTTGTGCAAGACGATCGATTGCGATAACAGGCTTGTTGGCGGTCATGGGTGTGAGTTTATTCGCTTGCGCCCGTGCGGGATGCCGGGGCTGCGTGGTTTGCTGCTTGCCGATCGATCACCTTCGGTCATGCCGCCAACCCGGCGAGCCAATCGGCAGCGCGCACAATCGAGACTGCCCCGCGCCGTTCCTCCTGCCGCAGCTCGCGTACCACCTGCAGGGCCTCTGCCTGCGGAAATTGCGCCGCCAGGTTGATCAGCATGCGCGAGATTGCCGCGTCGGCATGCTTGCACTCGGCCAGCAGCACCGGCAGGTTGTCACGGCACACCACCAGATCCACTTCTCCGCCCTGCTTGTCACGGATGTAATGCAGAGATACCGCCTGGCCTTCGACATCCTGCAAAAAATGCACGTGCTTGAGTAACATCGCCGCGCACGCGTTCTCGAGCCGCGCACCTGAGTCGCCCTTGACCAGGCCAGAGTCGAAAAAGTACACCTTGGGTGCCTTGAGAATCGCACGTGGGATGTTGCGGTGATGATACGGGCGCAGCGTAAACACGATGAACAGCGCTTCAAGGATATCGAGGTATTTCGCGATCGTGGCGGGCGCCACCTGCAGATCGCGCGCGATCGACGCCAGTGAAAGCGGCGCGCCAACCCGCTCGCGCAACATCTCGACCAACAGGCGCATGGCGCGGACTTCGCCAATGCGGGAAAACTCGACCACGTCCTCGCGAATCAGATCCTCCAGGTATTGCCGCCGCCAGCGCTCTGCTTCGGCGGCAGTCGGGGCGAGGAAAGGTTCGGGAAAGCCGCCACGCTCGATCAGGCGGTCCAGCGCGTCGTCTGGTGTCGCCGGCGACGCAAGGCACCACTCGCGCACCGAAACCGGGTGCATGCGCAACGAAAAATAGCGGTCGGCCAATGACTCGCCGCTCTGACGGAAGGTGTCCATGCGCGCGCTCCCGGTCACCAGAATCGCCTGTCCTTCGCTGCGGCCATCCCAGGCACCCCTGAGGTATCCCTTCCATTCGCGCATTTTGTGTACTTCGTCCAGCACCAGCAGGGTTGCGCGGGGACTCCAGGTTTGGTCAAGGATGATGCGGCGATCATCGGCAACGTCCCAGTTGAGGTACTGCGCCTTGGGATAGTCCGCCATCAATGCCTTGGCGAGCGTGGTCTTGCCGACCTGGCGCGGGCCAACCAAAAACACCATCTTGCGAGCAAGATCGGCCGCGACCAAGGCTTTAAGGGTGCGCTGCATATGACTATATTGTATGAAAATTCCTAATGGCTGTAACTATAATTCAATTTACTGTAAATAAAGGCGGCTCCTCAACCGTTGCATCGTATTATTGAATATAAACTTTATCTCAAATGATATTTTGCTAACATATATGTATGTCAAAATCGTCCGAATCACTTTCGATGCTCCCTGCCGAAGCCGCCAGCGCCCTGGCTCGTTTGGGCGAAAACCTTGCCCTCGCCCGCCTGCGCCGCAAAGAATCGCAACGGCAATGGGCGCAGCGCATCGGCATCTCGGCGCCAACCCTGGTCAGGATGGAGCGCGGCGACCCAGGCGTGAGTGGCGGCATCTATGCGACGGCGCTGTGGATGATGGGGCGGGTTCAGGCCTTGGGGGCACTG
>JANNCZ010000409.1:0-5989 GCA_031387185.1 Burkholderiales bacterium | reverse complement strand
TTCATTACCACCGGGCCGCCGGTCTTGCCCATGGTGTGGTTGGTCAATTCGTTGAGGTAGGGCCCAAGCAAATTGAGGCCGTGGGTGTCGTGGCCCATCAGGTCTCCTTCGACCAATATCTCGGCGACGGCGATGGCCTTGCCGGCGTCGAGGCCGGTTTTTTGCAGGAGAGTGTCGGCAAACGTAATCAATGCGGCGGCGGTGTGGCGTGCAGTCATGAGCAGTTTTTCCGTAGTGGTGCGAGTCGGGCCGGCGTAGCTGGCGGGGCCGGCGGGGCCCGGCGGGGCCCGGCGGGGCCTATTGCGCGAACTGCGCGCCGGAGAGGGCAGCAAGGTACCACCTGCCATGTTCGCGCGGGCGGCGATTGGGTCAGGTGAAACCCGGTCAGGTAGCGGCGGATCGTAGCAAAAATTGCTGCTCGAACCGGTCCGCTGCCAGCGGTTCGCAATTGAAAAACCCCTGCCACTCGTCGCAGCCCATTTCGTCCAGCACCTCTTTTTGTCCGGCCGACTCGACCCCCTCCGCGACCACGTTCATCTTCATGCTGTGGGCCAGCGCAATGATCGCGCGGATGATCGAGGCGTCGTTCACGTTGACCAGCATGTTGCGCACAAACGACTGGTCGATCTTGAGCGTGTCAAGCTTGAAGTAGCGCAGGTAGCTTAACGATGAGAAGCCGGTGCCAAAATCGTCGATGGCGATACGCACCCCCATTTCGGATATCTGGCGCAGGATCTCGATGTTGTCATCGGCGTCGCGCATCAGCACGTTTTCGGTGATTTCGACCTCCAGGCGGTGTGGTTCCAGTCCGCTGTCACGCAACGCGTCGGCGACCGACGTAGCAAGATTTGCGTTGAATTGCACCACCGATAGATTGACCGCCACAGAGAGTGGCGCATGGCCGCGGCGCGTCCACTCCATTGCCTGGGTGCATGCCCTGCGCAACACCCAGTTGCCCAGCGGCAGGATCAACCTGGTTTCCTCGGCAATCGGGATGAATCGCGCCGGCGAGATCAGGCCCTGTTGCGGATGCTGCCAGCGCAGCAGGGCTTCCATGCCGGCCAGCTGGCCATTGCGCAGGCTGAATTTGGGTTGGTAGTAAAGCTCGAACTGGCCTTTTTGCAATGCGTCGCGCAGCGCCCGCTCCAGCGCCAGTTTTTCCACCGCCCGCTGGTTCATCTCTTGCGAGAAATACTGGTAGGTATTGCGGCCGCGTTCCTTGGCCGAATACATCGCCAGGTCGGCGTTGCGCAGCAGCGCCGCCGCGTCGCCGGCGTCGCCGGCGTCGCTCGGAAACACGCTGATGCCAATGCTGCATGAAATATTCAGCGTGTGCCCGTCCACGCCGTAGGGCGTTTCGAACGCTTCGAGGATCTTGCGTGCCACTGGTCCCGCATCCTCGGCCTTGTGCAGGCGCTCCAGCACTACCGCGAATTCGTCGCCACCCAGTCGGGCCAGGGTATCGCCCTTGCGCATGGTGCCGCCGATTCGTTCGGCCACTTGCTTGAGTAACAGGTCACCGACGTGGTGTCCGAGGGAATCATTGATGGTCTTGAAGCGGTCCAGATCGATGAACAGTAGTGCAAAAAACGCCTCGTCTTTGCGCTCCGCCGTGAGCATGGCATGGGCGATCCGGTCGGCCAGCATGCGCCGGTTGGGCAATGAGGTCAGCGGATCGCGCGTCGCCAGCACTTCGATGCGCTCCTCGGCCAGTTTGCGCGCGGTGATGTCGGCGTTGGTGCCGGTCATGCGCAGCGCCATGCCATCCTGGCCGCGCTTGACGACCTTGCCCGAACTCGCGATCCAGATCCACTCGCCGCTGTGGTTCTTGACGCGATGCTCTTCCGAATACCCCTCGGTTTCACCTTTCATGACCATGAGACTGACCTCGATCAGGCGCTCGCCGTCGTCCGGATGGGTTTGGGCGAGGAGTTTCTCGACGGTGGTGATGGTCTCCCTCGGCTCTTCTCCCAGCAGCCGCGCCCAGGCCTCGTCCAGATACACGGTGCCGCTGACGCAGTCCAAATCCCACAAGCACAGGTTGGATCCGGCCAGCGCGAGCGCGAGGCGTTCCTTGGCGCGCGCCGTTTCGAGTGCCGCATTCTTGCTCTCGGTGATGTCGAGGACAAATGCGTACACCCCGGCCACATGGGTGCCTTCGTCAAAATGGGGAATCAAGGTCACCAACGCGTGACTGGTATGCCCGTCGGCGTGCCGGTGTTCGCGCTCAAGATTTTTTATGCGCTCACCCGCATAGACACGCGGGACTATCGGCCGAAACACCTCGGCCGCCTGCTCATCCAGGATTTCGTGCATGTGCTTGCCCAGTATCTGCTCAACCGTCACGCCAAGCCTTTGTGCGTAAGATTCATTGGCGTAGCGGCAACGCACTGATTCATCGTAATAGGCGATGTGCATCGGCGCGTTGTCGGTGATCAGGCGCAGTTGTTCATGCGATTTGCGCAATTCGGCGAGTGCGGCACCGTGTTCCATCAGGTGCGCATCCAGCACGGCGTTGGCGGTTTCCAACTGGTAGCTCCGCGCCGAGCGCCGCTGCAGCAGCCCGGTCATGACGGCGATGGCGGGGGTCGCCAACGCCCAGATCAGCACGCGCGTGAAGTTGTCGCCGGCGTAGCGGAACGGCAGGCCGGGGATCGAGAAAAAATGCGCGAAATACAGCCACGCGGCCAACGCGCTGATCAATCCGGCTGCGACGCCGCCGTGAAACGCCGCGAACACCACCGCGATCAGCAGAATCGCCGGCGGATTGGGAATGTAGTAAAGCTGCGATGACAGGAACTCGAACACCCCGGCCGTGAGTACGGTGAGCAGGATGCCAAGCCACCAGTGCGCGACCGGTTTGGGTGTGGCCGCGCTCCGGACATGCGCCAGCGTCTGCTCGACCCAGCGCGCCAATCCTTCGAGCTGGCTGCGGTCGGTGGCGTCAAACTCGCGCGGTTTGGAATCGATCAGGCACAGCGTGCCGATCGCCTCGCCGCCGGCATACAGCGGCGCGCCGGCGTAGAAGCGGATGTGGGGCGGGCCGGTGACCAGCGGATTGTCGTGAAAGCGCGGATCCTGCGCAGCGTCGGCCACATGAAACACGCTGTCCTGCAAAATCGCATGACCGCAGAACGAAGTGGCGCGCGAGGATTCGAAGGCGTCGAGACCGTAGCGCGACTTGAACCACTGGCGCTCGGCGTCAACCAGCGACACCAGCGCGATCGGCACATCAAACAGTTCGGCGGCGATGCGGGTGATGCGGTCGAAGCGCTCCTCCGGCGGCGTGTCGAGAATATTCAGTCCGCGCAGGGCTTCCAGCCGGGCGGCTTCATTGCGGGGGAGTGCGGGCTCAATCATGACTTGCAGGCCTTGAACCGAGCTGGCCGCTGCGCGCCAAATACCGCGCCAGAGGTGGCAGCGCCGGAAATGCGATTCATGCCGGCTAGACTACACCAATTGCCGCAGGCCGATCCGTTCAAGACTGGCCGTTAAACCTTGGCGGTGCTGGCGCCAGACGTACAGGGGTGGACGACTGGAATTCGGGGCATTTTGGGTGTAGCCTTTCCAGACATAAACAAAAATCATTGCCGAAAGGGCGAACACCATGGCCTATGAGATCGTTCTGTCTGATTGCGCGAGGTACGTGATTTTCCGGCCTAATGAGATTGGTCGAGTTCTTGAAGAATTCATGCGCCGCCGAACGGCGATCATCGATTTTTCAGATGAGCACGGTGTAGACAATATCCTGATGGACTACCGGGGGACGAGCTTGTCGGTCGAACCAGGATTCTTCGAGGCGGCACTGGCTGAACCCGGAATAAAAGCCAGGCGTAAGCGGCGCGTGGCCGTTCTGCTGTCGATTGGCGATCCCTCGCACTCCATTTTTGTCGCCGCATCGCTTGCCGATATGCTCGCTGCCACAGGCCACGACGCGTGCCGGTTCCTGGATCATGCCGAGGCCGTCAGCTGGCTTGTCAATTCCGCGTCTGCGCCGGCCATCTCCGGGTAATGCGAAAGAGTCTGACTGGGCAGAAGCGCGGGTGCGGGCGATAATCAACCTCGCTGCCATCTCGTTGCTTACATCCAATTCATGAATAACATCAATATCGCATTTCTTGGCATCGGCCTGATGGGCGGGCCGCAGTCGCGCCGGCTCCTCGCGGCCGGATTCGACCTCACTGCGTGGAACCGCACACGTGCCAAGGCTGAGGCATTGCGCGCCCATGGCGCGCAGGTTGCTGATGCCGCGGCTGCGGCGGTCAAGGATGCCGACGTTGTCATTTCCATGTTGGCCGATGGTGCGGCGGTCGGAGACTTGCTGTTCAATCAGGGCGTGGCTGCCGCGTTGAAGAAAGGCGCGCTGGTGATCGACATGAGTTCGATCAAGCCGCGCGAGGCACGCGAGCATGCGGCCAAACTCGAAGCGCTCGGCTGCCGCCATCTCGACGCCCCTGTGTCGGGCGGCACCGGTGGCGCGGAGCACGGCACGCTCGCGATCATGGCGGGCGGTGATGAAGCGGATTTTGCATCTGCCGCAGAAGTGTTCAAACCGATGGGCCGCGCGCTGCGCGTCGGGCCGCACGGCGCCGGGCAACTCGCCAAACTGGCCAATCAAATGATTGTCGGCATCACCATCGGTGCAGTGTCGGAAGCTTTGCAATTGGCTGCACGCGGTGGCGCGGACCCGGCGCTGGTGCGCGAGGCGATTCGCGGCGGCTTTGCCGGCAGCAAGATTCTTGAAGTGCATGGCGAGCGCATGTTGACGCGGGACTTTGCGGCGCGCGCCACCGCCACGGTGCAATTGAAAGACATGAACAACGCACTCGACGCAGCGGCTGGCTTTGAAAACTATCAACTGCCGATCACTACACTGCTGCGTGATCTCTACGCGTCGCTATGCGAGCACGGCGGCGCAGGGGTGGATCACAGTGGCTTGTTTCTTGAAATCGAGCGCATGAACCGGAATGCCAAGGGCGCCATTGGTACCCGCGGTACCCGCAGTACCAATGGCGCAGCAAAGGTGGCCTACCCATGAGCAATCCCGCCAACGCTGGCTTCACCCTTAACAACGCCGTAGTCGATACCCCGCCACGCCCGTCATCCAGCGTCCTCCTGTTGCGCGATGGCGCTGCCGGTCTTGAAGTGCTGATGCAGCGCCGCCACGAACGCAACGACGTGCTCGCCAATGCCTATGTCTTTCCCGGCGGCAAGGTGGACAAGGCCGATGGTGACATCGACATGATGTCGCGCCTTGACCAACCCGGCGCAACCATCCACGCACGCATGGCCGATAGCGCTCTGGACGAGCGCGGCGCAGCGGTCTACTTTGCCGCCGCCTGCCGCGAGATTTTTGAAGAGGCGGGGCTGCTGCTGGCGCAGCGCGCAGATGGTGCAATGGTTGGCGCGCAAGATGCCGTGCAGGCGATGGAGCTGCTGCGCCAAGGTCTCTCGTTCGTCGAAGTGCTGGAGCGATTTGATCTCACCATGCAAGCGAGCGCGCTGGTGCCGTGGACACGCTGGATCACGCCGCGCCAGCCCACGGTGATGAACAAGCGCTTCGACGTGCGCTTCTTTTTGGCGCGCACGCCGCCGGGGCAAACCGCCGTACACGACAATCACGAAGCGGTGGAGAGTGTGTGGCTGGCGCCGCGCGCCGCACTGGCGCGCTACCAAGCACGCGAGATGATGCTGGCCGCGCCGCAACTGATGAGTCTGGTCGAGCTGGCGCGCCACGCCAGTGTCGAGGCCGCAATGCAGGTAAACGCATTCACTTGGCCGCGCTTGGTCGAGCCGCTGCCGTTTGAGCACGAAGGGACGCGCGCAGTGGCGTATCCGGGCGATCCACTGCACGCCGATCCGCAGCGCATCATGCCCGGGCCGACGCGTCTCTTGTTTCGCGACGGCCGGTTTGAGCCGTTCGGTGATTTCGAGGAATTATTCGCGTGAGCATGCCCGCAAGAGTGGCTTGTACCAACGGTTTTCATTG
>JANNCZ010000390.1:0-5190 GCA_031387185.1 Burkholderiales bacterium | reverse complement strand
ATGCCGCGGGTGAATGCGGCGCTGGGCGAGACCTGATGCGTTGAATCATTGCGTTCAGTGCGCAGTCGCATAGCGCCAATCGATCACGTCCAGTCATTGCCCCCCCAGTAAATATTCGACGATCAAGGGGTTGCAGGATTTGGTTAAGCACACCGCAGCATCATTTCCTGCGCATCAAGTCAGTCACGCGGCCGCACGCCCCATTGAGGCGCTGCCATGGTTGAAAATTTTCGTTTTTTGATAAAATCGAAACACTAAAACGAAAAGGAGAAATCAGCATGGCAGCATTGGCTAGTGGCAAAGCGCATGACCTCGCGCGCGTGAAACGTGATTCGCTGGGCCTGATTGCCTATGGCCTGGCCACCAAAATCCCCGGGCTGGGATCTGCGGCGAGCGTTCATGTAGTCAAAGCGCTGCATGAACTGCTCGATGGTGCCGATGACACCGCCCGTGCCACCCGTACCCAAGTGCAACTGCATCTGGTACGCGTAGCGGAGCATCTGGTGGCCTCTGTGGCAAAAAAGGAGTCGACAATGTTATCGACGGAGCAAGCCGCCAGACTGATGGGTTGCAGCCGCCCCTATGCCGCGATGTTGATTGACCGCAACATTCTGGCGGGCGGAGTGACCTCGGCAGGAGGACATCGCCGCGTCCCGGAGAAGTCCGTTTTGGAATGGATTGAAATGCAGCCAAAGCAAGGCCAGCGTGATACTGACTACCGCGCGGCTGCAAGGAAGGCAGGTATGTATGCCATTCCGGAACAAGCCTATGTCGAAACGATGAAGGCAAGGCGGAAGAAGACCGATGCCTGACCATCCGCTCTCTCCGGTGGAGAGACTTTCGCGCTGCTCAACACCAGCGTATTGCTGCCCCCGAGGCTTTCGGATGTGTTGTTCGATCTCGCGGGGCAAAAACTCTTTCATCCGCGCTGGAGCGCCAAGATAGAGAATGAATTTCTCGACAACTGGGCAGATGTGGTGACGCCAAAGCCAGCGCTGCCGCAAGCGGCAACGGGGAGAGTGCAGGTGTATCCGCAAGGGAAGATAGACGGCGCATTGCATCGTTTGAATTGTTTCAAGGCAGCCGCCGGTCGCGAACACCAGGTACCCGGCTATGACGCGCAAGATGTGTTGTCGAAGGTACCCCCGGAGTGCATCGTGGTGACCGTCATCTGGTCGCGGCCGCGCTGGTGCTGCGCGATGCGCTTGCAGCCGAAGGCGAAACTGAAGGTACCCGCGCAAAAGTTGTTCTGGTGTCTGCCAATACGCGGCATCTCGCTGTCAAAGACACTGAAAAACTCGGCGTTGATGTGATGACGCCAGGTGAATTCATCGACACGTTTTTGACAATTGCCAAATCGCGCGTGGAGAAAGCCTTGAAAAAGGCAATGGCGGATTTGACCAATCCCCCGTACATGAAGGAACAACTTCTCGCGGCCTTAAGGTTGCATGGGGCCAATGAAACTGCCGCGCATTTTGCGAAGGAATGGAAAGTCAAGATGTACGCCACCCGATAGTGGATAGTGCTTCAAATCGTCGGCAACGCCCGCACGCTCCGGAATGTGGAATCAGCCGGGAGCACCGAGGAACCCCGGCACCGGGAGACCTTGACAAGCTTTGGCAGCCAACGACAGGGCGCAATTCACCTACGCTATGATAGGGAGAATCCACAGCATCAAGGAGCCGCCATGCCCACGCTGCAATGGAGCGATGTCGTCGCCGACAAATCGCTGGCGAATCTGCCCTACAAAATCGAGTTGTCGAGCGCTGGGAAAATCGAGATGACGCCGACCTTTTTTCCGCACGGCCGCATGGCTGCGCGTTTGATCGCGGCCTTGTCGCGCGCGCTGCCGGCCGGCGAGGCCGCACCTGAAATTGCGATTCAAACCAATATAGGCATTCGCGTGCCTGACGTGTGCTGGTACAGCGCCGAGTTTCTCGCGCGCCACGGCAAGGACGACACCCTCACTGAAGCGCCGGAGATTTGCGCTGAAATTGTTTCTGCGTCGAACAGTGAAGCAGAAATGCGTGCCAAGGTGCGGGCCTACTTCGGCGCAGGTGCGAAGGAAGTGTGGCTGGTGGAGCTCGATGGATCGATTCGCTTTTTTGCCCCAGCCGGTGAGGTGGCGGCGAGCGCGCTGTGCCCCGGCGTGAAGCTCGCGCCGGTGAATTGATTCACCGGAAATTGATTTGCCAGAATCGGCCATTGCTGACATCGCAGCACGGCAGGCTGGAGAAGTCCAATCCATGCGGCTCTCAGGCCTTGTATCTATGAAAGCCTTGACTACCAACGTTTTCAGCGCGATGCACTTCGAATGAAACACGATGTCATCATCGCCGGTGCGGGTCTCGCGGGCCTGACGCTTGCATTGGCGCTGGCCGCGCAACAGCGGCGCGTGCTGGTGCTTGATGCGCGCGCGGCGGTGCCGGTGCCGACGGCTAGGAGTGAATTCGATCAGCGCATTTACGCGATCAGCCCGGCCTCAAGCGCGTGGCTGCAATCGATTCGCGTCTGGCAGAACGTCGATGCCGCGCGCGTCACGCCGGTGTATGACATGCGCATCCACGGTGATGCGCCACAAGCGCTGCCGGGGCTTGATCTGCTCAATGGTTTGCCCTGGTTTCCCGGCGTGCCCGCCGATGCGCACGCCGCGGGCCTGCACCTGTCAGCCTATTGCGCCGGTGTCGGCGAGTTGTGCCACATCGTTGAGGAGCGTGAGCTGGCGCGCGCGGTTGACGGGGCCGTGCGCTACGCGGCAGGCATCGACATCATGCGTCCGGTGGAATTGGCCGCGTGGCAGCACGATGCCGATTCCGACGGTGTGCGCGTGACGCTCGCCGATGGCCGGGTGTTGCAGGCTGCGCTGCTGGTGGGGGCCGACGGTGCGCGCTCGTGGGTGCGTGCGGCAGCGGGCATTGACGTGGTCGAAACGCCGTATGGCCAGACCGCCGTCGTCGCCAATTTTCACGCCGCCACGCCGCACTTCAATTGCGCGACGCAGTGGTTTCGCACGGAAGCAGAAGGCGGCATGAGCGTGCTGGCGTGGCTGCCGCTGCCCGACCAGCAGATCTCGATGGTGTGGTCTGCGCCCGATGCATTGGCGGCCGAGTTGGTGGCGCTGCTGCCCGATGGTCTCGCGGCGCGAGTCGCGGCGGCGGGCGGCGATTTGCTGGGCGCGTTGCGCCCGGCCGGCGCGTGCCTGAGCTTTCCCTTGCGCAACCTGCGCGCAAAGGCGCAGATGGCCGCGCGCGTGGCGCTGGTGGGGGATGCGGCCCACGTGGTGCATCCGCTCGCCGGGCAGGGTTTGAATCTGGGGTTCGGCGATGCTGCGGCGCTGGCCGCAGCGCTCGCCGGTGCACAAGACGCGGGTGACGCGCTGCACCTGCGCCGCTATGCCCGTGCACGCGCAGCGGCAGTGCTCGAAATGCACGCGGTCACGCACGGCCTGCAGCGCTTGTTTTCGGCGACCCATCCAGCCCTGCGCGGATTGCGTAATTTGGGATTGAACTTAAGCGGGCAACTCCCCGTCATACCGCAGTGGCTGGTGCAGCGGGCGACGCGCACGTTTCAGTGAGTCTGTTTCAGTCAAGCTGTTTCATCAGGCCTGTTTCAGTAAAATCGCCTCTTTGCCCGCTTTTCGCGTCACTTAGATTTGCGTCACTTAGCTGTGGCCTGTGCGTCGTAGTGCTCCCTTTGTTGCATCCCTATTTTGGTAAAACCATGAAACTGTTCCGCATCCTCATTGCCAGCCTGCTCATGTGCGTGCTCGGCGGCTCGCAGGCGCAGGACGCCAAACCCGGCGTCAAGATGGGCGAGACCGAAATCAAGATCAAGCAATTGCTTGAATCGCGCCTGCGCCCCGGCACCAAGGTTGATAGCGTCGTCAAGACGCCTTATATGGGACTCTACGAAGCGCGCATCGGCGCCGAGCTGATCTACACCGATGCCAGGGTTGATTATTTGTTTGCCGGCAGCGTGCTTGACGCCAAGACCATGGACAACCTGACCGAAGAGCGTGTCAACCAGCTCGCGGCGATCAAGTGGGAAGAGTTGCCGTTGCAAAATGCCATCAAGCAAGTGAACGGCAACGGCAAACGCCAGATCGCCTACTTCGCCGACCCCAATTGCGGTTATTGCAAACGCTTCGAGCAGCAGGCATTGATGCAGTTGAAAGACACCACGATCCATATTTTTGTGTATCCGATTCTTTCGCCCGACTCGACCGTCAAGGCCAAGTCGATCATGTGCTCGCGCGACAAACTCAAGACCTGGAACGACTGGATGCTCAAGGGGCAGGCGCCGACTGCAGCGGGCAATTGCGACAACCCGATCGAAGCCAATCAGGCGCTCGGCCAGCGCATCAACGTGCGCGCCACGCCGACCGTGTTTTTGATGAACGGGCAGAAAGTGCCGGGCGCAATTCCGCTCGCGCAACTTGAAAAACTCGTCGCTGAAGCCAGGTAGTTTCCGGGAGCGGCGGCATGACGCAGGATGAACTCAAGCAGCGCGTCGCCGCTGCGGCGATCCACTATGTGATGCAGGCACCGGTCGGCAGTGTGATCGGCGTCGGCAGCGGCTCGACCGCCAATCTCTTCATCGACGAGCTGGCCAAGGTCAAACACCACATCAAGGGCGCGGTGGCGAGCTCGGTCAACACCGCCAAACGCCTCGCAGGGCACGGCATCACCGTGTTCGATCTCAACGACATCAACGACGCCATCCCGGTCTACGTCGATGGCGCCGACGAAATCAACGCGCGCATGCACATGATCAAGGGCGGCGGCGGCGCGCTCACGCGCGAGAAGATTGTCGCCGGCGCATCGCAAAAATTCATCTGCATCTGCGATGAAACCAAGCTGGTGAAACCTTCACGCAATTTCGGCACGCCGCCGAGCTTGACCAGCTCGCGCATCACCAGCTCGCGCGCCATAGTGATCACCTCGACCGGCAGCGGGAATTTGCCGAGTGTCTTCACCAGCTTGGTTTCATCGCAGATGCAGATGAATTTTTGCGATGCGCCGGCGACAATCTTCTCGCGCGTGAGCGCCCCGCCGCCGCCCTTGATCATGTGCATGTGCTCGGTGATCTCGTCGGCGCCATCCACGTAGACCGGCAGTTCGCTGACCGAATTCAGGTCGAACACCCGGATGCCGTGCTTCTTCAGGCGCTCAGCGCTGGCCTCCGACGCCG
>JANNCZ010000339.1:0-2584 GCA_031387185.1 Burkholderiales bacterium | reverse complement strand
CATGCCGACGATGGCAACTGGCTCTGGGTGAGCTTCTTTTTCAGTCGACGGGAGTGCGCTCGACGCAGGCATCGTGGCTGCCCCGTACAGCGCCAGCGAAGCCTCGCCCAGCCACTCTTCAATCAGCAAATGCGCATTGATACCGCCAAAACCAAAACCGTTGATCGCGGCGCGGCGCGGTACATCCGCGGCGCGGCGCTCCCAAGTCTGGCTCTTGTGCAGAATTGCAAACGGGCTGTCGGCGAGGCGCACCTTGTCCGATGCCTGTTCAAAATTGGCTACCGGTGGCAGCGTGCCGTGCTGCATCGCCATCAAGGTTTTGATGAGTCCGGCACTGCCTGCTGCCGTGAGCAAATGCCCGATGTTGGATTTCACTGCACTGAGCACACATGGTGCCGCACCCGCACGCCGCACGGCGCAACGTTGCCAGAGTTGCGCCAGGCTGCTGAACTCGACCGCGTCGCCGACTGGCGTGCCCGTCGCGTGGCATTCGATCAGGTCCACCATGTCCGGCGACCAGCCCGCCGCGTCATAGGCCATGCGCAGTGCGCGCAACTGCCCTTCGGAACTCGGCGCGAGCAGATTGCCTTCGGTGTCATTCGACAAGCCCGCGCCGCGTATCACCGCAAGAATGTTGTCACCGTCACGCAGGGCATCGTCGAGACGTTTCAACACGACGATGCCCGCACCTTCACCAACGATCAGGCCATCGCCCTTGACATCGAAGGGCGAACAGCGCCCGCTCGGCGACAGCGCGCGCAATTGCGAGAAGCCCATCTGGGTGTAGAGCGAGTCAGGGCGCGACAGGCCACCGGCGAGCATGGCGTCGGCGCGGCCCGCGAGCAACTCGTCGCACGCGAGCTTGACCGCATAGAGAGAGGAGGCACACGCGGCATCGAGGCCGTAGCAGCCGCCGCCGAAGCCGAGCGATGCGCCAAGCATGGTCGCGGGCAGGCCGGTGACATAGCGGTTGAGCGGGTTGGAGAGGGCGGCTTGCGGCGCACGCGGCGCTGCGCCGTCTGCCATGCAGCGCGCAAACAACGGCCCGAGCACTTCATCACACAACGCCGACGACCCACTGGTCGGCAGGGCAATGCTGCCAATGATGACGCCCATGCGGCTGCGATCGAGCGTCGCCGTGCGCGCCTGCGCAAAGGCGGCGTGCCCTGCCGCGAGCAGCAAATGAAACGCGGGGTCGAGGGTCGCGGCCACTTCGCGCGGCAAACCCGTCAGCGCAAGATCGGGCGCGAAGCCTTCAATGAAACAGCCCCTGTCAGTGAACACCGCATCGGGCACGCCATGCGCAGTGTTGCGAATCTGCGCCGGGTCAAACAGCCAGCGCCCGGCCGGCACCGGGCCGCACATGTCGCGGCCCGCTTCGACCAGTTTCCAGAAATCATCGAGCGTGGGCGCGCCGGGGAACACGCCGCCCATGCCGACGATGGCTACCTGCCGGGATGCTCCGCCAGTGCCACGCCGGGAAGAAGGCTGCGCATCAGGTGTCAAGCTTCAGCCGGTTCTGGCGGAAGGCGTCGTGCAGGGCGGCGTCCACCACGAACTCACAGCCTTCGGCAGACGCGAGCAGATTGCCCTGCCGGTCCAAAAATTGAATTGTCGCCACCGCAATCGCACTGATGCCGAGCGCCACGCCGATCACCGCGCGGCAACCGCCTTTGGGGAAGGCACCGACGAACTGGCGATAGCTCCCGAGCGCACTCGGCAACGACGGGCCACCGCGATGCGCATTGCTCCACAAAATCATCATCTGGAAGGCACTATCGAGCGCCAGCGGGTCGGCGATCCAACTGCCACGCAAGGGGTTGCGCATCCACTTGATCGGTGCGGACGCGGCTTTGAGCAACGCGGCCACACCCTTCTCGGCACACACTTCTACGGTTTCGATGCCATGCAAGGCGACGCCGTGAAACAGCACGCCAAGCGAATAAGCATCGGCAATTGCGCCGCCGTGCATGTCGAATTTTTTGGCGACGGGTGCGGGTGGCAGTTTTTCTTCACTCAGCAACACGTCGGCCTGCGCATGCAACACGGCGCGTCCGTTGACTTCGCTGGTCATCTGCACCGGCACCACGTGCAGCTTGTCGCGCAGTGCGCCTGGGGCGGCGCGCAGACTCACTGTCACAGTCTGACCGGCATCGAGCACCACGCCTTTCAACACTTTGAAATCATCGAGACCGTGAAAGCGCATGCCCGGATTGCCGTGCAGCGCCGCTTGCGCGAGCCATTCAACCATCAGGGCAGCGGGCAGCACCGCGCGGCCGTTGATCACGTGGGATTCCAGAAACGGCAAAGCCGCTACGCTCACTTCACGCTCGAATGCGACGCTTGCGTGCAGCCTGAGTGCGGCGCCAGCCATCACCGCAGTCGCGCCAACGGCAACCGGTGTAGCTGCATTGCGCGCTGGCGCAAGCGCTGGAACAAGCGTTGGAACCAGCGTTGGAACAAGCGCTTGTGGTGTCGATTGCGGCGACGGTGCCAGTGCCAGCACTTCTACATCGGCCATCGCAGCACCTGCCGCATGCGCTCGTGCTGCATTCACGCCAACACTGCCCGCGCAGAGTTCATC
>JANNCZ010000331.1:0-7768 GCA_031387185.1 Burkholderiales bacterium | reverse complement strand
CAATCGCGCCCATGCTTTCGCAGGCCCACTGGTCGTGCACGTTGATGTCGTCTTCACCCATGCCCAAAAAGGTGCTGGTCTGCTGCTCATGCGCGTTGAAGCCCCATTGGTTGTGGCGGCCCGACACAGGCAAATAGTCGGGCATCGGGTTGGCTTGCAGACGCTGGTTGCGCATGGCTGTTTTGTCCACCGGCGCGGCAAAGCTGGTGAAGATGGAATACCAATACGTGTGCGTGTCGTCCACCGGCACATGCATCTGCGTGATGGTCATGGTTTCCGACAGCGGGATCACGAAGGTGTGCGGGAAGATCGCATTGGTCACACGCACGTGCGTAAGCGCCTCGGTCATCGGGCGCAATGCCGTGAGACGCATGCCGTAGGGCATAGGCTCAACACTGATCCTGGGCTGATCGAACTCACGCATCACCCGCGTCATCGGCCAACGCTCGCCATTGATGGCACCCGCGCTGGCACCGCGAAACTGGCGGCCATAGGTGTCATCGAGTGACTCATCGACAAAGAAGCGGTGCAAAAAGGACGCATGCGCCGGATCCACCCCGACCTCAAACGCTTGCAGCCAGTTGCATTGCCACAGACCCTTGAATGCGAACGTGTGGGTGCCGGGTGCGGCGAAGCAATCGAGCGCCGGAAATGCCGGCGGGATGTTCTCCTCCGGCCCAAACCAGCCGAACAGCACGCCGCTGCGTTCGATCAGCGGGTAGTTGCGCTGCTTGACGTGCTGGCATAGCTTGCTGCCGGCCGGCTCGGCGGGGGTTTGGATGCATTGCCCGCTGACATCAAATTTCCAGCCGTGAAACGGGCAGCGCAGGCCGTCGCCTTCATTGCGGCCGAACGACAGGTCGGCACCGCGATGCGCACAATCACGGTCGAGCAGGCCGAACGCGCCTTGCGCGTTTTTGAACAGCACCAGGTTTTGCCCCAGTGCGCGCACGGCCTTCACAGGGCGAATCGCCATGCGCGGATCGAGCGCCGGATTGAATTCGTCCACCAGCGCTACCGGCTGCCAGTAATGGCGCATCAGATTGCCGCAGGCGGTATCGGGGCCGATGCGCGTCAGGCGTTCGTTTTGGGCAGCTTTCATCAAACTCTTTCGAGGGGAGGCGCGGTGCTGAGGCCCGGTTGCTGAAACCCGATGGTAACCGGGGCAACCGGGTGCAGCTGAACGTAAGATCGAAAATAGTAGCGCAAAAGCCGCTCAAAAAGCCGGTCAGATTGCTGACTCCATACCCGGACAATTGATTTGCTGCAAAACCGGACAAGTCTATCTGCGGCTGACAAGTGCGATGTTTGCGTTGCGTGCGGACGCAGTTCAAGGCATCATGCCGGGATGGAACGCACACGCATCTCTGGCGGCAAACTCAAAGCGGCTGGCTACGACAAACAGCGGCGCATTCTCGAAGTCGAGATGAGTGACGGGCGTATTGTCGAATACGCCAACGTTGGTGAGGAAATCGCACACCGGTTTATCACCAGCAGCGCGGCGTGGAGCTATTTCCGCGACAACATCGACGACGACTTTCCGAGTGAAGTGGTGGGGCGCGTGGCGGTCAAGCCCGGCACGCCGAACCCGTTCGAGTAGCCTGCCGCCTGCGGCGGTTACCGGCAACCTCGCACGGTAGTCTGTAAACGCAGGCTTACCTTCAGGCTTACCTTCAGGCTTGCCTTCGGCCTTACATTCAGGCATACCTTCACGCTCGCTGCGCAGTCTGGCAAGACTGACTCGCTATACTTCGTGTTTGCCCTTCATGCCGCCCAACGGATCGCGCAGGCAGCGCCCGCTAATGCGTCTTCTCGCTCTCGAAACCTCCACTGAATATTGCTCATGCGCCTTGCGTGTGGATGGTGTGGTGCGTGCCTCGCACGTGTTGGCCGGGCAGTCGCACTCCGATTTGCTGTTGCCGGCGGTGGCGCGCTTGATGGCCGAGGCGGGCCTGGGGTTTTCGCAACTGGATGTCATCGCGTTTGGCGCGGGGCCTGGCTCGTTCACCGGCTTGCGCATTGCGTGTGGCGCGGCGCAAGGATTGGCCTTTGCGCATGATCTGCCGGTGGTGGGCGTGAGTTCGCTCGAAACACTGGCTGAAGCCAGTGGCGCGCCGCGCGTGATCGCTGCGCTCGATGCGCGCATGGGCGAGTTGTATCTGGCGGCGTTCGAGCGTGCCATACCGCCTGGGGGGGCAGAGGCGTCCACGCAGGCAGCGGATACGCGAACAGTGGAGACATGGACGACGCAGACATGGGCAACGGATGCCGAATGGCAGACCGTGCTGGCGCCATCACTTGCGCGGCCTGATGCATTGCCGGCATTGTTCGCGCTCACGCAGACTGCGGGTTGGTTTGGTACCGGCAGCGGCTTTGCGGCGTATGGCGCAGCGTTGCTCGCGCGCTATGCGCCCATGCAGATTGACGCTGCGGCGGTGCCACATGCTGCTGCGGTGGCAGCCATCGCCGAGCGCTGCGCTGCGCGTGGCGGGACGGTCGCTGCCGAGCATGCCGTGCCACTCTACGTGCGTGACAAAGTGGCCCTCGACGTGCGCGAGCAGGCTGCGCTGCGTGCCGCGAACGCGCAGCGTGCAGCGGCTGCACCACGCGGCCGCGAACCTGCCGCGACCGCGAAGGCGGGTGCATGAGCGCGGTGTTGAAACAAGACGAGTTGCAATGGACGCCGATGACAGTGGCGGATATCGCGCGCGTCATCGAGATCGAAAACACGATTTACGCATTTCCGTGGACGCCGGGTAATTTCACCGATTCACTCAAAGCGGGCTATCGCTGTTCCATCTTGTGGCAAGGCACGCAGATCGCCGCCTATACGGTCGTGATGATTGGCGCGGGTGAGGCGCATGTGCTCAACCTGTCGGTCGCGCGCGCGTTGCAGCGGCGCGGCCTGGGCGGCTCGGTGCTCGACATGTTGATGAGCGAAGCGCGCGCATGCAGTGCGCACGAGATGCTGCTCGAAGTGCGGCCGTCCAACTTGGCCGGGCGTGCCTTGTACGCGCGAGCCGGCTTTGTACAACTGGGTGTGCGCAAGGATTACTACCCCGCGCAAAAAGGCCGCGAAGACGCGCTGCTGCTGGGGCGCTCATTGCTTGGAGCATGGGGCGCGATTGAGGGGCAAACGGCGACATGAACCGCATCGAGATGCTGCGCGAGATGGGCATCACGCCGGTGTGGGTGCCGCGTCATGCCAAGCCGCCAGTGCCGTCTAAAAGTGAGATGGCGATGCCGCCAGAAGCCTTGGTGGATGCGGGTTTTGGCGATGCGGTCGCCAAGACTGGCTCTGGGAGCGCTTCACAGCGTGTGCCTTTGGCGAAAATGCCACCGGCCCCCACTGCAATGCCTCGGACCGCTGGCGCCGTAGACCCCGCACGCGCCGAGCGCATCGCGCGCATGGACTGGCCTGCACTCAAGGACGCAGTGACCTCGTGCCAGGCTTGCGGTCTCTGCACATCACGCCACAGCACCGTGTTTGGCACCGGTGATGAATCGGCAGACCTGATGATCATCGGCGAAGCGCCGGGGCAGGAAGAAGACCGCCAGGGCGAGCCCTTCGTGGGACAAGCCGGCAAGCTGCTCGACAGCATGCTCGCGGCGCTTGACCTGACGCGCACCCAAAACGTCTATATCGCCAACACGCTCAAGTGCCGCCCGCCCGGCAATCGCAACCCCGAGGCCGTGGAGATGGCGCAGTGCGCACCGCATTTGATCCGTCAGGTGGAGTTGCTCGCGCCCAAATTGATTCTTTTGATGGGGCGCTTTGCCGTGCAGTCGATGCTGGAGACCGATGCGTCGATTGCCAGTCTGCGCGGCAAGCGTCACGCGTGGCGCGGCGTGCCAGTGGTGGTGACGTATCACCCCGCGTATCTGCTACGCAATCTGCCGGATAAGGCCAAGGCTTGGGAAGACCTTGTTTTTGCGCGCGCCGTGCTCACGGAAGCGGCAAGCGCCTGATCGTCAGGCAGTTGGAGCGCTTCATCTCTGGCGCGCCTTTTGTCACTGGAGGGCGGCGGCGCTGCCGCACTCAATGTCCGCCGTGCTTGGCCTCGCCGATCAGATGATCGAGATTTTCCTTGCGGTGATTGCTGCGGTTCCACACTATCACCAGCGCCATCGTGCCCGATACAAACAAGCCGAAGAGCACGATCACGGTATTGATGTGAAAGTCGGCGCGGATCATCAGCGCATAGAGTGCCAGCATGATGAGGATGTTGAGGTTCTCGTTGAAGTTCTGCACGGCAATCGAGTGGCCGGCTGAAAGCATCACGTGGCCGCGGTGCTGCAAGAGCGCATTCATCGGCACCACAAAGTAGCCGGCCATGGCACCGACCAGCACGCACAGCGGGTAGGCAAACCACGCGCTCTTGACCAGCACCATCGTCATTACCACAAAGCCCATCGCCACCCCAAAGGGCAGCACTTGCATCGATTTTTTCAAGGGGACGAAGCGCGCAGCAGCCACCGCGCCAATGGCGATGCCGACTGCCACCACGCCTTGCAAGATCGCGCCCTTGTCAAGCGGCAAGCCTAATTGCACCTCGGCCCACTTCAAGACAATGAACTGCAGCGTCGCCCCGGCACCCCAGAACAGCGTGGTGACCGCCAGCGAGATCTGTCCGAGTTTGTCTTTCCAAAGCGTGGTGAAGCAATGCACGAAGTCAGCCACCAGTTTGACCGGGTTGATCGACTGTTTACCGTAGCGTGCGCCGGTGTCGGGAATGAACAAATTGAATATTGCAGCGATCACATAGAACATCGCAATGATCACCATCGCCGCCTCGGGGGCGGTGTCGATGCCGGTATCGAAAGGCACGATGTCCATGGTCAACAACACCTCTGACACCTTGGGATTGATGAGAAAACCGCCAACCACTGTGCCGAGCACGATCGATGCCACGGTCAGGCCCTCGATCCAGCCGTTGGCGAGCACCAGTTGCTCGGGCGGTAACAGCTCGGTGAGGATGCCGTACTTGGCAGGCGAGTAGGCCGCCGCGCCCAAGCCAACGATACCGTAGGCGGCCAGCACGATGTAGTAATCCTCACTGCCGCGAATCGCGATGAACTCAGAAAACAGCAGCACCATGCAGCCCATGATCTTGATCGTGTTGGTCAAAAACATCACCGTGCCCTTGGGCCGCGAATCGGCAAACGCGCCGACAAACGCCGCCAGCACAACATAAGACACCGTGAAGAAAAACTTCAGCATCGGCGTTACTTCCTTGGGTGCGTCGAGCTCGACGAGCAAGGCAATGGAAGCGATCAGCAGTGCGTTGTCGGCCAACGACGAGAAAAACTGCGCCGCCATGATGGTGTAGAAGCCTGGTTTCATTGTCTCCGCTGCGAACTGGAATGGGGTCTTGCGGTCGATTAGAATGGGGGCGTGCTAAGAGTGAAATTAGCTCGATTGACGTACCATTTTTTAGTGTCCGCTTTATAGCATGAACACTGTAAAACATGAACTCTGCGGGGCTGTCGCGATGGTCTTGCCGGGCGGTTAGGCGAGACTCGTTCTGCCCTTGCGGTTTTTGGGCCGCCTTCTCGGGTCGGGCCGCTTTCCTTCGTAGTTCCTTGCTTTTCTTTTACCGCTCTTGATTGCATGCCCCGCCCGATTCACGCCCGCATCGATGCCGCAGCGCTCGCCGCCAATCTCGCGCTGGCACGCCAGTACGCGCCGCGTTCGCGCATCTGGGCTGTGGTCAAGGCCAACGCCTACGGTCACGGATTGCTGCGCGCGGCTGAGGCGCTGCGCTCGGCTGATGGCTTCGCGCTGCTCGATCTGAACGAAGCGGCGCGCCTGCGCGAATCGGGTTTTTTACATCCGATTTTGCTGCTTGAAGGCATCTTCGGTGCCCACGATATCGAGACCGTTGATGCCCTGCATCTGACGCCGGTGGTGCATCATCGCGAGCAGATCGACCTGATCGAAGCGGCGTCAGCCAGTGGCCAACTGCGCCGTCCGCTCGACGTGTACCTGAAGGTCAATAGCGGCATGAACCGTCTCGGCTTTGCTGGTGATGCCGTTGCCAAGGCGCACTCACGTCTCAAAGGGCTGCGCGGTGTGAAGGCGGTGACGCTGATGACGCACTTCGCCGATGCGGATGGCGCCACCGGCGTGGCCACGCAAATGGGCCAGTTCAATGCGGACATTGACGGTTTGGCCGGCCCGCGCAGTGTGGCCAATTCGGCGGCGATCTTGCGCTACCCGGAGACGCACACTGACTGGGTGCGCCCCGGCATCATGCTCTACGGCGCATCGCCGTTTCCGGAGCAAAGCGCCGCAGCGCTCGGCCTCAAGCCGGCGATGACGCTCGCCAGCGAAATCATCGCGGTGCAGTCGCTCAAGAAGGGCGAAGGCGTGGGTTATGGCTACCTCTACCGGGCAGAACGCGACATGCGTATCGGCGTGGTGGCCTGTGGTTACGCAGATGGTTATCCGCGCCACGCGCCCGGCACCAATACGTTGGGCGCACCGGTGCTGGTGAACGGCGTGCGCACCCGGATAGTCGGGCGGGTTGCGATGGACATGCTCTACGTTGACCTCACGCCGTTGCCTGAAGCAGGCACCGGCAGCCGCGTGACCCTGTGGGGTGACGGCTTGAGCGCCGATGAAGTGGCGGCTGCTGCGGGTACGGTGTCGTATGAACTGATGTGCGCGCTGGCGGCACGGGTGCCGGTAGCGTCTTGATATTGCCGCATCACGTATTGCGCACCAACCTGAACGAGGATTGAGCTTGGCCAAAACAAAAAACGTTTACGTCTGCAATGAATGCGGCGGCGAGTCCACCAAGTGGCAGGGCCAATGCCCGCATTGCAACGCCTGGAACGCGATGGCAGAAATGAGGGTCGAGGCGTCGAAATCCGCTCCCACCAACCGTTTCAGCGCGGTGTCCGGTGTGGCCGATGTCAAGACACTGTCCGAAATCGACGCACGCGATGTGCCGCGCATCTCGACCACGGTGGATGAATTTGATCGTGTACTGGGTGGCGGCATGGTGCGCGGCGGGGTGATTTTGTTGGGTGGCGACCCGGGCATCGGCAAGTCAACGCTGTTGCTGCAAACGCTCGCTGGTCTCTCAAGTACGCGCAAGGTTCTGTACGTGAGCGGTGAAGAGTCGGGCGAGCAGATCGCCTTGCGCGCGCAGCGCTTGGGATTGCACGCGCCGGACATGAAGCTGCTCGCCGAGATCAGTCTGGAAAAAATCCAGGCGACCTTGCAGAGCGAAAAACCCGAGATCGCAGTGATCGATTCCATCCAGACGCTCTACTCGGATGCGCTCACAGCGGCACCGGGGTCGGTGTCGCAAGTGCGCGAGTGCGCGGCGCAACTGACGCGTGTGGCCAAGTCGACCGGCGTCACCATCGTGTTCGTTGGCCACGTGACCAAGGAAGGCACGATTGCCGGGCCGCGCGTGCTCGAACATATCGTCGATACGGTGCTGTATTTCGAGGGTGATACGCACTCGTCGTTTCGTCTGGTGCGCGCCATCAAAAACCGTTTTGGCGCGGTCAATGAACTCGGTGTGTTCGCGATGACGGACAAGGGTTTGAAGGGAGTGTCAAACCCCTCGGCCCTGTTTCTCTCGCAGCATGAGCATGAAGTGCCTGGCTCTTGCGTGCTGGTCACGCAGGAGGGTTCGCGCCCGTTGCTGGTCGAAATTCAAGCCTTGGTTGATGACGCACATGCGCCCAATCCGCGCCGCCTTTCGGTAGGGTTGGAGCCGGCGCGTCTGGCGATGCTGCTCGCGGTGCTGCA
>JANNCZ010000330.1:0-9843 GCA_031387185.1 Burkholderiales bacterium | reverse complement strand
GCGTGCGCGAGCAAGATGTTCTGATTGTTGACGGTGACTTGCCCTGCGAGATCGTTCAACACCGCATCGCCAAACATTTCCCACCACGGGCCGCGTGGCAGATGGTCACGCGGTTCGGCGGCTTTCCACAGCTTGCCGTCGGTGCCGGCTTCCTTGTAGGCGGTGGCGATGTCCAGCGCAGGCCGCTCGTAGGCCGGGCCGGTGGCGCAAGCGCCGAGAGCAACGCTAAGTGCGAGGACAAGCACCCGCCGCAACGGTACGGCGCGCACAGCGCGAAAAGAAGCTGGCAAATGCGTGGGAAAAGGCATGGGCGTGTTCATCGGCAGTGGTCACACAGGGGCAGGCGTTGCGTGCGCACGTCCGCGCAGACGCAAGGCCCACAGACGCAGGTTGTCGAGCGCAAGATAGACCACGGGGGTGGTATACAGCGTGAGCAACTGGCTCAACGCCAGGCCACCGACAATCGCAATGCCGAGCGGGCGGCGCAACTCCGCGCCGTCACCACTGCCGAGCGCCAGCGGCAGCGCACCGAACAGCGCAGCGATGGTGGTCATCAAAATCGGCCGCAGACGCAGCAGACAGGCCTGATAAATCGCGTCGCGCGGACTCAAGCCCAGGCGGCGCTCGGCATCGATGGCGAAATCAATCATCATGATGGCGTTTTTCTTGACGATGCCGATCAGCAAAATCACGCCGATGAAGCTGATCAGCGACAGTTCGGTATTGGTGGCCATCAGGGCCAGCACCGCCCCCACGCCGGCCGAGGGCAGGGTGGAGAGAATCGTGATCGGATGGATCAGGCTCTCGTACAGCACGCCGAGTACGATGTAGATCGTCACCAGTGCCGCGATGATGAGAATCGGCTGGGTTGAGACCGAGGCCTGAAACGCGCGCGCGCTGCCCTGAAAATTGCCACGCACGGTGGACGGCACGCCGATGCGCGTCATTTCGCGTTCAATCGCCCGCGAAGCCTCGCCCAATGAAACATTGGGGGAAAGATTGAACGACACCGTGGACGCCGCAAATTGACCCTGGTGGTTGACCCCGAGCGAGGTGTTGGTGGGGGCATAACGTGCAATCGCCGCCAGCGGCACCATCGCACCGTCACCGGATTTAATAAAGATGTCGTTGAGCGACTCCGGGCTTTGCCAGTATTGCGGCGCGGCCTCCATCACCACGCGGTATTGGTTGAGCGGCTGGTAGATGGTCGAGACCTGGCGCTGACCGAAGGCATTGTTGAGAGTGTTGTCGATCAGCGCCGGGTTGATGCCGAGGCGCGCGGCAGCGTCGCGGTCAAACGTCACCGTCGTTTGCAGGCCCTTGTCCTGCATGTCGGTGTTGACATCAGCGAGTTCCGGCAGGGTGGAGAGGGCCAGGCGCACGCGCGCCTCCCAGGCACGCAGGTCTCCGAGGTCATCGGCTTGCAGCGTGTACTGGTATTGCGTGTTGCTCTGCCGCCCGCCGATGCGAATGTCCTGCGAAGACTGCAGGAACAGGCTCGCGCCCGGCACGCGCGCGAGCTTGCCGCGCAGGCGGCCAATTACCTGATCGGCTGACACCCCGCGTTCATCGAACGGCTTCAAGGTGATGAACATGAAACCGCCATTGCGCGCACCGCCGCCGGTATAGGCTGTCACGTTTTGCACGGCAGGGTCTTCCTTGACGATGGCGGCAAAGGCTGCAACCTTTTCGCGCATTGCCTGAAACGACGCGCTCTGATCGCCCTGCACCGAGCCGATCATCAGGCCGGTGTCCTGCTGCGGGAAAAAGCCCTTGGGCACGATGTTGAACAAATAGACGTTGAGCCCGATGGTGGCAGCGAGCGTGAGCAGGGTGATGACGCTGTGGCGCAGCGCGAAGTCCAGGGTGCGGCCGTAGCCGCGCTGCAACCAGCCATTGAAACCTTCACTCCAGCGCGACAGACGCCCTGCCATGCGCTCCGGCGCCGGACCTGGCTCGTGGCCGGGCTGCGGTGGCTGCGGTGCCCGCGCTGCCCGTGGTGTCTTGAGCAGGCGCGCGCACATCATCGGCGTGGTGGTGAGCGACACCACCAGCGACACCAGGATTGCGGCCGACAGCGTGACCGCAAATTCGCGAAACAGGCGCCCGACGATACCGCCCATCGCGAGGATGGGGATGAACACGGCGATCAGCGACAAACTCATCGATACCACGGTGAAGCTGACCTCGCGCGCGCCGGTCAGCGCAGCTTGCGCCGGTTGCATGCCTTCCTCGATGCGGCGCGACACATTCTCAAGCACCACGATGGCATCGTCCACCACAAAGCCGGTGGCCACCGTGAGCGCCATCAGTGACAGGTTGTTGAGGCTGTAGCCGCACAAATACATCACCGCGCAGGTGCCGGCCAGCGACACCGGCACCGCCACCGCCGGGATCAGGGTGGCGCGCCAGTTGCGCAGAAACAGAAACACCACCATGATGACCAGGCCCATCGATATGGCGAGGGCGCGCTCCACCTCGCGCAGCGACGCGCGGATGGTGGTGGTGCGCTCCATTGCCACGGCAAGGTCGATGGCGCCGGAAATCTGCGGGCGCAATTGCGGCAGCGTGGCCTTGACCCGTTCCACCGTTTCGATGATGTTGGCGCCGGGCTGGCGCGTGATGATCAGCAGCACCGAGGGGCGGCCGTTCATCAGGCCATCGTTGCGCAAGTCCTGCACCGAGTCCAGCACCTGGGCCACGTCGCCGAGGCGCACCGCGCTGCCGCCCGCGTAACTGACGATCATCGGCAGGTAGTCGGCGGCGGTCTTGGCCTGGTCGTTGGCCTGGATCTGCCAGCGCCGCTCGGCGTCTTCGACCGAGCCCTTGGGCCGGTTGGCGTTGCCCGCGACAATCGCGGCGCGCACATTGTCCAAACCGAGCCCCAGCTTGTTCAGCTTGGGCAGATCGAGCTCCACCCGCACGGCCGGCAAGGCACTGCCGCCAATCGTCACCTGCCCGACGCCTTCGACTTGCGCCAGCTTCTGTGCCAGTACCGTGGCGGCGGCGTCGTACATCTGCCCGCGCGACAGCGTGTCGGAGGTCAGGCCCAGAATCATGATTGGCGCATCGGCCGGGTTGACCTTGCGGTACACCGGGTTGTTGGGCAGGCTCGACGGCAGGATCGCGCGCGCTGCGTTGATGGCGGCCTGCACGTCGCGCGCCGCGCCATCGATGTCGCGGTTGAGGTCGAACTGCAAGGTGACGCGGGTTGATCCGAGCGAACTCGACGAGGTCATTTCGGTGACGCCGGCGATCTTGCCCAGCGCGCGCTCGAGCGGCGTCGCCACCGTGGCCGCCATGGTCTCCGGGCTGGCGCCGGGCAGCGAGGCCTGCACCGACACCGTCGGGTAATCGACCCTTGGCAGGGGTGACACCGGCAGCAGCAAAAAACTGATGGCCCCCGCGAGCGCAATGCCGATGGTCAGCAGCGTGGTAGCGACCGGGCGGCGGATGAAGAGGCCGGTCATGCTCATGCTACCTCCCTGGCCGCGTCCGGTCCGGAGCCGGTTGCCACGGCGGATGTCACCCTGGCGGCCTTGACGCCCTCGCCAGCCGGCTTCGAGTCTTGCGCCAGCCGGTCGAAGAACAGGTAGATCACCGGCGTCGTGAACAGTGTCAGCACCTGGCTCACGATCAGGCCGCCCACCATCGTGATGCCGAGCGGATGCCGCAATTCGGAGCCGACGCCGGTGCCTAGCATCAGCGGCAATGCGCCGAGCAAGGCCGCCATCGTCGTCATCAGAATCGGCCGAAAGCGCAACAGGCAGGCCTGGTGGATGGCGGCACGCGGCGCCATGCCCAACTCCCGTTGTGCATGCAGTGCGAAGTCGATCATCATGATGGCGTTTTTCTTGACGATGCCGATCAACAGGATGATGCCGATGATCGACACCACATCCAGGTCGTTGCGCGAGATGATCAGCGCCAGCAGTGCGCCGATGCCCGCAGAGGGCAGGGTGGACAAAATCGTGACTGGATGGATGTAGCTCTCGTAGAGCACACCGAGCACGATGTACATCGTGATGATGGCGGCGAGGATCAGCAGCAGCTGGTTGGTGAGCGCCGCGCGAAACGCCAGCGCGGCGCCCTGAAAGCCGGTCTGCACCGAGAGCGGCAGGCCGATGTCTTTTTCAGCCGCATCAATTGCCTTCACGGCCTCGCCGAGCGACGCGCCATTGGCCAGATTGAATGAAATCGTCACGGCAGGAAATTGCGCCAGCCGGTTGATTGCCAGGAGGCCCAGCCGTTCTTCCACGCGCGCCACGGCCGAGAGCGGGACCTGCGCGCCATTGGCCGAAGGCACGTAGATTTCGGCGATGGCGGCGGGGCCGGTTGCGCCCTCGGGGCGCGCTTCGAGCACCACGCGATATTGATTGGACTGCGTGAAGATGGTCGAGATCAGGCGCTGGCCGAAGGCGTTGTACAGTGCGTTGTCAATCGCGGCGACGCTGACACCGAGCCTTGCAGCGGTATCACGGTCGATTACCACATAGGCTTGCAGGCCCTGGTCCTGCAAGTCGCTGGCCACATCGGCCAATTGCGGCACCTGGCGCAGGCGTTCGGTGAGGCGCGGCACCCAGGTGCCGAGCACGTCGGGGTTGGCGTCCTGCAGGGTGAACTGATATTGCGTGCGGCTGACGCGGTCATCAATTGTGAGGTCTTGCGCCGGCTGCAGATAGAGCGTGATGCCAGGCACATTGCGCGCCGCCTCCTGCAAGCGGCGCATGACTTCGGCCAGGGATTCCCGTTCATGTTTTGACTTCAGGTTAATCAGCATGCGTCCGCTGTTGACGGTGGCGTTGGTGCCGTCGATGCCGGTGAAGGCCGACAGGCTCTCGACCGCCGGATCCTTGAGCAGCGCGACACCCAGCGCATTCTGGCGCTCGTTCATGGCGCGAAACGATATTTCCTGCGGCGCCTCGGTCACGGCCTGCAACACGCCGGTATCCTGCTGCGGAAAAAACCCCTTGGACACCACGACGTAGAGCAGCACGGCGGCCACCAGCGTACCCACCGCCACCAGCAGGGTGGTGCGCTCGCGGTCGAGCACCCAGTCGAGCATGACGCCGTAGCGGCGGATCACGCCGTCAAACCAGTCGCCCGCCGCGCGCAACAGCGGCGCCTGGGTCTCCTTGGGGGTGTGGCGCAGCATGCGCGCGCACAGCATCGGCGTGAGCGTGAGCGACACCACGGCCGAAATCAGGATCGCCACCGCCAGCGTGATGGCGAATTCGCGGAACAGGCGGCCCACCACGTCACCCATGAACAACAGCGGGATCAGCACCGCGATCAGCGACACCGTGAGCGAAATGATGGTGAAGCCAATCTCCTCGGCACCCTTGAGGGCGGCTTCCATCGGCTTCATGCCCTGCTCGATGTAGCGCGAAATGTTCTCGATCATCACAATCGCGTCATCGACCACGAAGCCGGTGGCGATGGTGAGGGCCATCAGGGTCAGATTGTTGATCGAAAAATTGGCGAGGTACATCACGCCGAAGGTGCCCACCAGGGAGAGCGGCACCGCAAAGCTCGGGATCAGGGTGGCCGGCACGCTGCGCAGGAATACAAAAATCACCATTACCACCAATGCCACCGCCAGCAGCAACTCAAACTGCACATCCTCGACCGAGGCGCGGATGGTGACGGTGCGGTCGGTCAGCAATTCAACCTTGACGGCATTGGGCAGTGAGGCCTGCAATGCGGGCAGCAGCTTTTTGATGCGGTCCACTACTTCAATCACGTTGGCGCCGGGCTGGCGCTGGATATTGAGCACCACGCCGGGCGAGAGCGCGCCGCGCGAACCGGCCCAGGCGGCGAGGCGCACATTTTCGGCATCGTCAATTACGTCAGCCACATCGGCGATGCGCAGGGGCGATCCGTTTTTATAGGCGATCACCAGTTGCTTGTATTCGGCGGCTGATTTGAGCTGGTCATTGGCGTCGATGGTCGAGGCGCGCGCCGGGCCGTCGAAGCTGCCCTTGGCCTGGTTGACATTGCCGGCGGCAATCGCGGTGCGCACATCGTCGAGCGAGAGACCGAGCGCCGCCAGTTTTTTCGGGCTGGCGGCAATCCGCACTGCCGGCCGCTGGCCGCCGCTGATGGTGACCAGACCGACGCCCGGCAATTGCGAAATCTTTTGCGCCATGCGCGTGTCGGCGAGGTCCTGGACGCGCGTCAGCGGCATCGAGTCCGACGTGAGTGCGATGTTGAGAATCGGCGCATCGGCTGGATTGACCTTGCTGTATACCGGCGGTGCCGGCAGATCATTGGGCAGCAGATTGGCGGCCGCGTTGATGGCGGCCTGCACCTGCTGCTCTGCAACGTCGAGCGTGAGATTGAGTGAAAAGCGCAGGGTGATGACCGAGGCCCCGCCCGAGCTTTGCGAATACATCTGGTCGAGCCCCGGCATCTGGCCGAACTGGCGTTCCAGCGGCGCGCTGATCGACGAGGTTGTCACGTCGGGACTGGCGCCCGGATACAGCGTAGTGACCTGAATCGTCGGGTAGTCCACCTGCGGCAGCGCGGACTGCGGCAACAGGCGATAGGCCAGCGCCCCCGCGATCAGGATCGCGATCATCAGCAGACTGGTTGCGACCGGCCGCAGGATGAACAGGCGCGATGGATTCACGGTCCTGCACTTCGGTCAGGCGGCACTGCCGCGCAGCGCGGCGCAACGCGCATGGCCTTCGCGCGCAGTGCACCGGTCATGGCGCGCCCTTGCCACCCGCACCGCCGCCGGACTGGCGCTCGCGAAAGCGCTGGCGCAATTCGGCCTTCTGTTCTTCAGTGCCGTTTTCCATGATTTCGCGAAACCGCTTGCGGCGCGCTTCACGCTCGGCGTCAACCGGTGCGTCTGCCGGTGGCGAAGCAGCCGATGAGGCTGTGGAGGGTGACGCTACGCCTGTACTTGCGCCGGTACCGGCAGATGCAGCGCCCGGTACCGGGGCGGACGCACGTTCGTCCTTCGCGCCATTGCCGCCGCGCTTGCCATCACCCGCAGCTTTACCCTCGCCACTGCCTTTGCCGTCGCCCCAGGCTTTGGCCCCATCACCGCCGCCCTTGCCTTCCCCTCTGCGGCGGCCTTCACCCGGTGGCCGCGCACCGGGTGGCGGGGTGTTGCGGTCAATCACTTCGACGCGTGCGCCCTCGCGCAATTTGTCCGCGCCGTCGATCACGACGCGCTCGCCTGCCGTTAGCCCCGAGGCAATCGCCACGCGCTCGCCATCGACTAGCCCGGTTTTGACCACGCGCATGCTGACGGTGGAATCGGGTTTGACGACGTAGGCAAAGGTGCCCTGCGAGCCGCGCTGTACCGCTGCGACCGGCACCACGGCGAGGTCTTTTTCCTGCCCCAGCAGCATGCGCACGTTGACGAACTGGTTGGGGAACAGCAGCCCCTCGGTATTGGAAAACTCCGCCTTGAGCTTCAGTGTGCCGGTGGCTGCGTCAATCTGGTTGTCGGTCGATATCAGTTTGCCTGCCCCGAGGCGGATTTTTTGCGTGCTGTCCCACGCCTCGACCGGCACGCTCGCCTCGTCACGCATGCGCTTGATGACGGTGGCCACCTGCGCCTCGGGAATCGCAAACACCACCGTGATCGGATCCATCTGCGTGATGCTCACCACGCCGTTGGTGTCGGACGCACGGATGATGTTGCCTGGGTCCACCTGGCGCAATCCCACCTGCCCGCTGATCGGCGCGACGATGCGCGTGTAGCCGAGCTGCAAGCGCGCGGCGTCAACTTGCGCGCGGTCGGTCGCAACGATGCCCTGATACTGGCGCACGGCGGCCTCCTGGGTATCGACCTGCTGTTTGGCAATCGAGTCGGTCGCGAGCAGCCCCTTGTAACGGTCAAGGTCGATTTGTGCGTTTTGCAGCAGCGCCAGATCGCGCGCGTGCTGACCGTTCATTTGTGCCATCGATGCCTGCAACGGCAGGGGATCAATCTCGGCCAGCAATTGCCCGGCTTTGACCTGCTGCCCTTCCTTGAAGTGGACCCGCAACAACGGTCCATCGACTCTGGAACGCACCACCACGCTATTGCGCGGCACCACATTGCCCAGTGCCGCCAGACGCACATCCATGCTCTCGCTGCGCACCTGCGCAGCCACCACCGGCATCGGCCCGCCCCCGCCAGCGCCGGGGCCAAAGCGCCCGCCGCCTTTTTTGAAATCACCGCCGGGGCCACCCTTTGCGTTGCCGCCCTGCGCCGCCGTACCACTCGAGCCCGGCTCCATCTGGTAGTAGTAGTAGCCCCCCGCTCCCACCGCTGCCAGCAGAGTCAGCAGGGCTACGCTCCAGACCACGCGTGGGCGGCCGGTGCCGGTTGCGCCGGGTGTGGCCGGTGCCGGCGTGCCGATCAGGGCCGGCTTGTCATCCGTAGCGGGCAAACTCATGCGTGTGAACCTCGTTTGGGAATGGTGCCAAGTCTTGATTGGGCAATGTTGGCCGTATTTGGTTGCCGCAGACGGAGAAAATGTTGAACTGATTGTAGCGGTGCGTCGTACGGAAGGACGGTCGCAACCGGTCGCCGCTCTCGCACTCTATGCCGCCGGGGTGAGCCACTACAATCGCGGCTTCAGGTCACGAGAGATTGCCCATGTTGGATGCCGGCAGGTGTGAAATGCGCGTTGTTACGCATCCTCACGCTGTGGGCAAGCCTTGGCGCCGCAGCGGCGGCACGCCGCAGGCGTTTGCGCAAATGCCGGGTAGCGAGCAGGCCAGATTCGCGCGCTTTGTGCGCGAGACCGGGGTGCGTGGCGAGTGAGGACGTGACCATTCTGCGGCATCTCGTTTTATTGAGTAACCACATGCCTGTCACTGCAGTGCCGGGTTGACGGCGACAGATCGAAACCATGGACCCATTCATTCTCATCAAAGCCGCCATCCTCGGCGTGGTCGAAGGCCTCACCGAATTTTTGCCGGTGTCTTCCACTGGCCACCTGATCCTCGCCGGGCAGTTGCTCAACTTCACCGGGGACAAAGCCAAGCTGTTCGAAATCGTGATTCAGAGCGGTGCCATCGCTGCGGTGGTGGTCGAGTACCGCGCGCGTTTTTTCGGCACCCTCAAGGGCATCACCCACGACGCGGTGGCGCAGCGCTTCTGGATCAACCTTGGCATCGCCTTCATGCCGCTTGCGGTGCTTGGCTTGTTGTTCAACAAGATGATCAAGGCGGCGCTGTTCAAGCCAGTGCCGGTGGCGCTGGCCTTTATCGTGGGCGGGGTCATCATTCTGTGGGTGGAGCGGCGTGCCGCATCTGCAGCACAGGCTTCGCACAGCCCGCGCGTGATGGAAGTCGATGACATGACCTGGCGCGATGCATTGAAGCTCGGCATCGCGCAAGCGTTCGGCCTGATCCCCGGCACCAGCCGCTCGGGCGCCACCATCATTGGCGGCATGCTGTTCGGCCTGTCGCGCAAGGCAGCGACCGAGTTTTCGTTTTTCCTTGGCGTACCGACGCTGCTGGCGGCGACAGGCTATTCGCTCTACAAAGAGCGGCACCTGCTCGACATGGCGGATGCCGGCATGTGGCTGGTGGGCATGGTCAGCGCGTTCGCCAGCGCATTCGTGTGCGTGCGCTGGCTGATCCGCTATGTGGCCACCCACAACCTGGTGCCGTTCGCGTGGTATCGCATCGCGTTCGGTGCAGTGGTATTGCTCACCGCCTACTTCAACGTGATTGACTGGCGCGCCTGAGTGCTTGATCGCGAGTGCGTGCCGCTGCGCGCGATTACTTTTTCGCGCCAGCTTGGGCTTCGGCGCGGCGTGCCGCGTTTTGCGCCAGCATTTCCATTTCCTGCCCACGGCCAACCGTCAGATTGAGCTGGCAGTCGGCATT
>JANNCZ010000313.1:0-3425 GCA_031387185.1 Burkholderiales bacterium | reverse complement strand
TGGCGGCGCAGGATCGCATGTACGCGCTTCAAGCCGTCGATGGTTTTCAACCAGACCTTGCCGTCGCGCACCGTGAGATCGCCGCCTTCGACCAGCGGAAAGCCGAGGTAACGCGCGAGGAAGGTGTGCTCGAAATAAGTCTCGTTGTAAGGCCCGGGGGTCAGCAGTACCGACAGCTTGGGGCCATCGCCTTCGGGCGCGAACTGCACCAGCGAATCGCGCAGGGTGGCGAAAAAACTGGCGAGGTGTTCAATCGAGAGGTCGCGGAACAATTCGGGAAAGATGCGCGACACGATCAGGCGGTTTTCCAGCGCGTAGCCGGCACCCGAGGGCGATTGCGTGCGGTCTGCCATGACCCACCATTTGCCGTCGGGCGAGCGCGCGAGGTCGGCCGCATAAACATGCAGATGAATGCCGCCTGGCACGCGCATGCCATGCGCCGGACGCAAAAAGCCGCTGTGACCGAAGACCAGCGCTGGCGGGATCAGACCGTCACGCAGCAGATACTGGTTGCCGTAAAGGTCGGCGAGGATGCGATTGAGCACGTCGGCGCGCTGGGCGATGCCGTCTTCGATCGCGCGCCATTCCTCGGGCGGTATCAGCATAGGCAGCACATCGAGGTCCCACGGGCGCTCTTGCCCCTGGGCGTCGGCGTAGACGTTGTAGGTGACGCCGTTTTCGCGGATCTGGCGTTCGACCGTGTTGACCCGTTCGCGCATGCGCTGCGGGTCGGCGCCCTGCAATTCGAGGAACAGGCGCGACCAGTGCGGGCGCGCGATCAACGGCGCCTGCAGCAGCTCGTCGAAGCGCCGGTCGGCCTTGGGATAGTCGGAGAGCAGGTGGTGCGGCATGGGGCGAAATTATGCCTTGATGCCTGCCGGCGCGGCCGTGCCGGCGCGTATCGGCACGCGCCGCCGGATTGATGCTGCCACTTTCATTGCGGCGCGCGTCGCATGTCGAGCGTGAACGGATAGTTGGGGTTGCGCGGCTCTTCCACGATATGCATCTTGCCGGGCGTGTGGCCGGTGCGGAAAAAACGCGCCAGGCGGCGCGCCTCGGCTTCGTAGGCGTTGACCGGAAAGGTCTCGTAGCTGCGTCCGCCCGGATGCGCCACATGGTATTGGCAGCCACCCAGCGAGCGGCTCATCCAGCTATCCACAACGTCGAACACCAGCGGCACATGCGGCGCAATCGTCGGGTGCAGGCTCGACGGCGGCCACCACGCGCGGTAACGCACGCCAGCGGCGAATTCGCCCACCTTGCCGGTCGGGTGCAAGGGTACCGGCCGGCCATTGCAGGTAAGGATGTGGCGGTCACCGACCAGCCCGGTCACATGCACCTGCACGCGTTCGACCGACGAATCGACGTAGCGTGCGGTGCCGGTGGACGAGCCTTCTTCGCCGAGTACATTCCAGGGTTCCAGCGCCATGCGCACTTCGGTATGCACGCCTTTCGCGGTGAAGTCGCCCAGTTTGGGAAAGCGGAATTCGAAGTGCGGTGCGAACCATTCGGCCTTCAAGCCATAACCGAAGTCGTTGAGTTCGTCCATCACATCGGAAAGATCGTCCCAGATGAAATACGGCAGCATGAAGCGGTCGTGCAACTCGGTGCCCCAGCGCTTGAGCACCGGCGGCTTGTACGGGTGCTGCCAGAAGCGCGCGATCAAGGCGCGCATCAGCAACTGTTGCGTGAGGCTCATGCGCGCATGCGGCGGCATTTCGAATGCGCGCATTTCGAGCAGGCCCAAGCGGCCGGTGGAGCTGTCGGGCGAGTAAAGCTTGTCGATGCAGAACTCTGCGCGGTGCGTGTTGCCGGTGATATCGGTCAGCAGGTTGCGCAGGATGCGGTCGATGACCCAGGGTGCCGGCGTGGAGGAAGACTTACCTGCGGCTTTGCCAGTCGATTTATCCATGGTGGACAGGCGCGCAATTTCGCGGAAGGCGATTTCGATTTCGTACACCGACTCGTTGCGCGCTTCATCGATGCGCGGTGCCTGGCTGGTGGGGCCGACGAACATGCCGGAGAACAAATAGGACAGGGCCGGATGGTTATGCCAATAGCCGACCATGCTGGCGAGCAAATCGGGCCGGCGCAGGAACGGTGAATCAACCGGCGTTTCGGCACCGAGCACAAAATGGTTGCCGCCACCAGTACCAACGTGGCGGCCATCGAGCATGAATTTTTCAGTCGAGAGACGGGTCTCGAATGCAGCGTCGTACAGAAATGTGGTGAGGTCGGTCAGTTCGCCCCAGGTCTTGGCCGGCTGGATGTTGACTTCGATCACACCCGGGTCGGGCGTCACGCGCAGGACGGTGACGCGCGGATCGCGCGGCGGCTCGTAACCCTCCAGGATCACCGGCAATTTCAGTTCTTCTGCGGTGGCCTCGATGGCTGCGGTGATTTCGAGATAGTCCTCGAGTTGTATGACCGGTGGCATGAAGAGGTAGAGCTTGCCGTTGCGTACTTCGGCGCACATTGATGTGCGCGTGATCCAGCCGGCGGATTGAAATGCCACAGGCGGAGAGTCACTGGCCAGCCGTGTTGCGGGTTGTTGCCCGGCTTTGCGCTTGTCCGCTGTACCCGGAACGGCCGCCGCTGCCGCACGCATGTTGGCGCCTGGCGCTAGGGCGGCGGTATCGGTGCCGGCACCGCCGGCGCGATTGCTCGCATAGGGATCGCTCTTGAGTGCCATCCACGCCGCGCCCGCATTCGCATCGCCCTCAGTTTGCCGGCGAATGTCCGCATAGGACGGCAGCGCCGCAAATGACTGCGTCGGGTCCGGTTGGTGCTGATACGGATAGTCGCCTTTGGTGGTCCACGGCTGCGAATCGAGCGGCAGACGATAGCCCACCGGCGAATCACCGGGAATCAGATAGCAGCGCTCGGCGCGCAAGAACCAGGGCCCGGTTTGCCAGCGTGCCGGGCCGCGCTCGGCCCGCGAAACCGGAAATACAAAGCCCGCAATCTTGTCCAGTCCCTGCGTAAACACCTTGCGCAGACGCTTGCGCTCCATCTCGTCTTCGAGGCGGGCATCGAAGGGATCGACATTGACCGGCAGCTTGCGCTCGCGCCACAGGTAGTACCAGACGTCCTCATACGCCGGGAACACGTATTTGGGATCCAGCGCAAGGCGCTGCGCGACCTTTTCCACAAAGGTTTTCGCCTGTGCCTCGGTGACACCATAGTCGACGTTCTCATCGGCGAACAGCGCCACGTCCGACCACATTGGCTCGCCATCCTTGCGCCAGTACAAATTGAGCGACCAGCGTGGCAATTGCTCGCCCGGATACCACTTGCCCTGGCCGTAGTGCAACAGGCCGCGCGGCGCGTAGCGCGATTTGAGTTTGGTCAGCAGGCTGGCGCCAAGGCGGCGCTTGGTAGGGCCGAGGGCGGCGGTATTCCACTCTACGCCATCGCGGTCATCG
>JANNCZ010000303.1:0-6757 GCA_031387185.1 Burkholderiales bacterium | reverse complement strand
GCGTTATTTTGCGGCCAGCACTTGCTGCAACTCACCCGACTCAAACATCTCGGTCATGATGTCGGTGCCACCGATGAACTCGCCATTGACATAGAGCTGCGGAATGGTCGGCCAGTTGGCAAATGCCTTGATGCCCTGGCGCACTTCGGCGTCTTCGAGCACGTTGACCGTGGTGACTTCGGAGACGCCGCTCATCTTGAGCAGTTGAATTGCCTTGGCCGAGAAGCCACATTGCGGAAACGTGGGCGTGCCTTTCATGAACAGCACAACCGGGCTGCCGGTGACGGTTTGTTTGATGCGCTCTTGGGTATCCATAACAATTTCCTTGATAAAAAAGTGAGGTCTGTATACAGACCGACGAGTTCAATTCTTGAGTGACTTGGTGCGCACCATGCGCGAGAACAAAAAGTTCTCCGCCGTGTAGTCCGCATCATCCACAAAGTTGAGCTTGTAATCGCCAAATTCAATCACCTCATTGCTTTTGAGCAAATGGCGCTTGACCGGCTTGCCGTTGACGACGGTGCCATTGGTGCTGCCGAGGTCTTCGAGAATGCAGTCGTTGCCGACCTGCACGATCACCGCATGCTCACCGGAGAGGAAGGTGTCTTCGATCTGCACATCGTTGACTGCCTTGCGGCCGATCGTGGTGCGCTCTTTGGCGAGGGTGAATTCCTTCAGAACCACACCGTCCACACTCAATACCAGTCGTGCCATGACAACCCCGGATGATTTGAAACAACGAGCGCTGTATGGTACTGGAAATCGGGCCGCTCAGCGCGGCTGCAAGCCCATTTCAAACGTTTGTGTGGCCCCTGCCGGGCCAGGTACGCCGCCTGCATCGAGGCTGCGCACGCGCCAGTAGACCAGGCGGCGCGGTGACGAATCGACCGTGACGGCTGCCTCAGCGGCGGCCGCCTTGTACTCTGTCAATGCCTGTGTAAAGCCGGCATCAGCAGCGACTTGCAGGAGATAGCCGCCGGCGGCGGCCGGCTCGGCGTCCCAGCGAAATTGCAATGCCAGTTTGGCGAGCGTGGGTTGCGAGAGCAGGCCGCGCGGGGCCGGGTCCGGCACCCGCGGGGCGCGCGGTGTGGTGCGCACGGTGAAGCGCCCATCGGCGTTGAAGCCCTCCAATCCTTGCGGGTCGATCGCGCGGGCGCGGAAGAAATAAGCGCCATCGCGCAGCGCGGCGGTGCGCAACACCGGCGCGTTTCCCACCGCCTCGGACACCACGCGTTCAAAGCGTTCGTCCTCTGCCACCAGCGCCCGGTAGCGCGCCGCGCCGGGCACTGCGGCGAACTGCAACTGCGGTGATTCCACGTCGACTTGCCCTGCCAGTGGCGTGAGGCCGGGCGCGGGCAGCAGCGGCACCGGCGGCAGCGGGGGCCGCCCGCCTGCGGCCTTGGTGCCAAAGCCCTGATTGACATCCACCGACGCACGCGATACCGCAGCCGCGACGCGGCCTTCAAGTACTTCCGTACTGGCAGTGGTGGCGTCGGCAGCCGCGCGAAAACGGGTGCCGCGCACGCCGAGCACGGCGGCCGGCGTGCTGATGTTGAAGCGCGACAGATTCCCTTTCGCAGGCGTGACATCGGTCTCGAGGCGACCATGCGTCAAGCGCAGGGACACCGAGCGCGCGCCCGAGCCAAGGTTGCGCTTGAGTTCCGTGAAGCGCACGGAAGTATTGTTTTGCAGGCGGATCTCACTGCCGTCAGCAAGACGCAGCGTGACCTGGCCGTCGGCCCCGGTGATGATTTCGGCTGCGGCACCTGCCCTCGCCCCCACCGCAGCCGGCGCACCACCGAGCGTTACCGCGCCCTTGACGGAGGCAACGCTGGCTTCATCTGCCTGCATTTTCAGATAGGGCGCGGGGATGCGGAGCACCTGGCCGGGCTTCAGGACATTCTCGTCGCCCAGATTGTTGAGGCGCGCGACCTCGCGATAGCGTTTCGGCTGTTCCATGAACCGGTCTGCGAGGCGCAACAGCGTGTCGCCGGGGGCGACCTTGTATTGCAGGTCGCCGCTCTCTTGTGCAATTGCCAGCAGAGGAACCAGCGCAACGATGGCCAGCAGCCAGACTGGCGTCACACTGCGCGAGCGGCGCATGGATTTTGGGGCGGGCATCGACTATCCCAGATCAAACTGTTTCAGACAGGCGAGCAAGGCCTGGGCGTTGGCGGGCCGCGCGGGGGGCAGCTTGGCCATCATCAGGTCGAGCAAGTCCTGCCATTTTGCGGCGTGCGCCGGTAGCCGCGGCACCGGCGTATTCAGGTGCCCGTAAATGATGGCCTGGTGATCGGCACCGGTGAAGGGCTTGCTGCCGGTGAGCATTTCGTAGAGCAGTACGCCGAGGCTGTAGACGTCGCAACTCGCATCGACCCGCTTGCCCATCGCCTGCTCGGGTGCCATGTAGGACGGCGTGCCGAGCACCACGCCGTGATCGGTCGATGAGGTGGGCGCGTGCAGATCCTTGGCGATGCCGAAGTCGGTCAGGGCGAGGGTGCCGTCGGCACGCAGCATGATATTGCCGGGCTTGAGGTCACGATGCACGATGCCGGCCAGATGCGCCGCTTCCAGCCCCTGCGCGCATTGGCGCAGCACCAGCAAGGCCAGCTCTTCCGGCATCGGGCCACTCAACATGCCAGAGAGACTGCCGCGCGGAAAATATTCCATCGCGATGTAAGCATGATGGTCGGAGAACCATTGCGCGTGAATCGCGACGATGTTCGGGTGGCGCAGGCGTTCCAGCAATTCGTGTTCCTGGATAAAGCGCTCGAGGGTGTCTGCCGGTGTGGTGCCGTCGAGGTGAATCACCTTGAGCGCGACCTGGCGGCCATCGGCCTTGGCGCGCGCCAGATAAATGGTTGCTGCGCCGCCCTGGGCAATCTGCAATTCGAGCAAATAGCCCCCTAGCTCGCGCAGCGGCATCGGGCTGTTGCTGGTGGCGGTGTCAGACGCGGGCTCGGCGCTGGGGCGCAGTACCGGATGGGGCGCAGACCGCACCAGTTCGAGCCGCTGCAAGCGCGAGGCAATCGCTTCGAGCAAATCAGCGGGCTTGATGGGCTTGACCAGAAAATCATCGGCGCCCAGGCGCATGGCCTTGCGAAAGTTGGCGTGGGCCGCGTGCGAAGTCAGGAACACGACTGGAATGGCGGCGGTATGTGATTGCGCGCGCAGGGCGGAGAGCACGCCGAAGCCATCGAGCCCCGGCATCTGCAGGTCGCACAAGATCAGGTCAGGGGGATCGGCGAGTGCGCGGCCCAGAGCCTGCATACCGTCAATGCATTCTTCGACATGGTAGCCCGCACGGGTCACATGCAGACTGCAGCGCTGCAGTTCGGCCGGGTCGTCGTCAACAATCAGAACGCGTGGCATGGGAGTTCAGCGCTGGAGCAGGTGGAAGAGTGGACTGGATGGGTACGATTGGCAATGCCGTCAGCGGGGCCGCAGGTGAGTCAATCCAACGCGCGGCAACGTTCACTTATTCAAGGCCGAACGCGCGAAACACAGCGAGCACGGCGGAGGCATCGCGCGGACGCGTCTGCGGTGATTTGGTCATCAGAAAATTGATCACGTCCTGCCACTGCATGAGATCTTCGGGCAGATGCGGGATCGGACTGTTGATGTGCTGGTACAAAATGTTTTGCGGGTCGCTTGCCGTATAGGGTTTGCGGCCGGTGAGCATCTGGAACAACATCACCCCCAGACTGTAAATGTCTGCGGCCGGGCCAACCGGAAGACCGAGCGCCTGCTCGGGCGCGACGTACGATGGCGTGCCGAACACCTGCCCGTGCATGGTCATGGTGGACTGCGCATTGAGGTCTTTGGCGATGCCGAAGTCAGTGAGGGCGAGGCTGCCATCGTCGCGCATCATCACATTGTCGGGCTTGAGATCGCGATGCACGATGCCGGCCTGATGCGCAGCTTCGAGGCCCTTGGCGATCTGGATCGCATACGCGAAGCTGGTCTCCACGCTGAGCGCCTGGCCGAGATGTTCGGTCAGGCAGCCTTTTGCGAAATACTCCATTGCAATGTAGAGATGGTTGTCGTTGAAGCCCTGTGCATAGATGGCGACGATGTTCGGGTGTTGCAACCGCTCCAGCAGTTTGTGCTCTTGCACGAAGCGGTCAATCGCGTCCTGCGGCATGCCTTTGGTAAGCGGAATCATCTTGAGCACGACGCGCCGCTTGGTGGTTTTCTGGTCTGCCAGGTAGATGACCGACATGCCGCCTTCGGCAATTTTGCGCACCAGCGTGTAATCGGTCAGGCGCGCCACGCCGCTCATGTCCTCAGTGGCAGACAGCGGCGCGATTGAGGCTGGCGCGGTGGTGCGGAAAGCGGCAGCTGGTCGCGCGCCCGGCGGCACGGCTGTGCTGTCTGCGGGCATCCACGCAGCGGCTTGCGACGCCGGCAGCGGCTCGCTGCCGTTCAATTTGCCGGCACGCTTGAGGCGCGCCTGCACGGCATCGAGGAGTTCGTTGCGGTCCAGCGGCTTAGTCAGGTAGTCATCCGCACCGAGTTTCATGCTGCGGCGAAAGCCGTCGTGATCAGCCCGTGCCGTCATCAGGATGACTGGAATATTTTCGGTGGCCGGCTGCGCGCGCAGGGCCGAGAGCAGCCCGTAGCCATCGAGTGCCGGCAAATAAATGTCGGACAGGATCAAGTCCGGCGGGTTGGAGGCGATCAGCCCCAACGCCTCCATGCTGCCCGCGCATGGCTCAACGCCATAGCCGGCCCGGCTCAGGTAGAGCGATGCCAGCTTAAGCACGGCGTCGTCATCGTCGATGACCAGGATGCGTTTCATTGCGCGCGTGAGGCAGTAGGTGGACTGAAGTGGCGGAACGCATCTTGTGCGGTTCCGGGAGACATTGAGTCTAAGGCTTTTCGCTTGCGAAGATGATTAACAATTGTTTCGTGCGCCAAACAGGTTTCGTGCGCCAAATAGGTCATGGCTTGGCGTGGCAGCGGCCGCAGCGTCATGGATTCTGCGCCGCGTGAGGGCGGCGGCCAAGGGTTACGCGATCACACTGCGCAAGATCGGTCAACGTGACGACCCCGGTCAAGCCATTGGCGTGCAACGCTTCACGCACCAGGCTGCCTTGTGCGAAGCCGTGCTCCAGCAACAGCCAGCCGCCGGGGTGCAGATGAGACGGCGCTTGTGTGGCGATGGCGTGCAGCGCGTCCATGCCTTCAGATCCGGAGCGCAATGCGGCGGGCGGCTCAAAGCGCAAATCACCCTGTGCGAGATGCGCGTCGTCTTCTGCGATGTAAGGCGGATTGCTGATGATCGCGTCATACCGTTCGCCCTCCAGGGCGGTGAACCAGTCACTGACGATGAATCGCACTGACGCCGCCGGACAAAGACGCCGCGCATTCGTGCGCGCAACTGCCAGCGCTGCGGGGGATTGATCGACCGCCGTCACCTGCCACGCCGGGCGCTCACACGCGAGCGTGATCGCAATCGCACCACTCCCCGTGCCAAGATCCAGCACTGATGCGGGTTTCAGAGGCGATGCCCCGGAAAGCCGCTCCAGCAGCGCCTCGCAGAGGAGTTCTGTTTCGGGACGTGGGATCAGCACGTCAGGGGTGACCACGAACGTGCGGCCATAAAACTCGCGCTCACCGAGAATGTAGGCGATGGGCTCGCCAGCGCGGCGGCGCACGGCAAGCGCAGCAAACGCCTGCACATGGACCGGGGCCACAGCATCACGCTGACCCACTGCCAACTGCACTGCGCTCAACCCGAGCGCGCGTGCGGCCAGCATGCGCGCCTCAATCCACGGCAGCCCGCTCGCGCGCAACATGGCGTGGAGAGTGGCTGTCACATCGATGGCAGCGCCAAAGGTGCGCGTGGTCCCGGCGGTGTGCTCTGTCTCCTGCATCAGCATGGTATTCACGCTCAGGCGCTACTCTCGGCGAGCGCAGCCAACTGCTCGGCCTGATGCTCGGCCATCAATGCACCGGTGAGTTCATCCATGTCGCCGTCCATGATGAAGCCGATTTTGTAGAGCGTCAGATTGATGCGGTGATCGGTGACGCGCCCCTGCGGAAAGTTGTAGGTGCGGATACGTTCGGAGCGGTCGCCCGAGCCGATCAGCCCCTTGCGCGTGGCCGACTCCTTGGCCTGCGCTTCACGCAAGGCTTTGTCCTTGATACGTGCGGCCAGCACGGCAAATGCACGATCCTTGTTCTGGTGTTGCGAGCGGCCATCCTGGCATTCGGCGACGATGCCGGTGGGAAAGTGCGTGATGCGCACTGCCGACTCGGTCTTGTTGATGTGCTGGCCGCCCGCGCCGGACGCGCGAAACACGTCGATGCGAATGTCGTCGGGGCGGATCACCACATCGGTCGCCGCATCGGCCTCGGGCATGATCGCCACCGTACAGGCGGAGGTGTGGATACGTCCCTGCGCTTCGGTCTCGGGCACGCGCTGCACGCGATGGCCGCCGGATTCAAATTTCAAACGCGAGTACGCCCCCTGGCCGATGATGCGCACGATCACTTCCTTGAAGCCGCCCAGATCGGACGGGCTCTCCGAGGTCATCTCGACCTGCCAGTGCTGGCGCTCGGCAAAGCGCGTGTACATGCGCAGCAGGTCGCCAGCGAACAAGGCCGATTCGTCGCCGCCGGTGCCGGCGCGGATTTCGAGGAAGATGTTTTTGTCGTCGTTGGGATCGCGCGGCAGCAGGGCGCGCTCGAGGTCTTTTTCGAGTGTGGCAAGGTCGGTGTTGGCGGCGCGCAGTTCTTCTTCCCCGAATGA
>JANNCZ010000296.1:0-22073 GCA_031387185.1 Burkholderiales bacterium | reverse complement strand
CGTGATCGAGGTGCGTGCAGACACAACGCGCGCTGCAGAGGCCGCAAGCGAATCCGCACCTGCGCTTGAGCTTGTACTTGAACATCAAGCTGCGCCTGAACCAGAAGCCGACGCCAGCGTCACGCGCACGCCGGGCGCTGTGTGCGCTGTGCTGGCCGCCGATTGCATGCCGGTGCTGCTGGCTGATCGTGCCGGCACGGTTGTCGCGGCGGCGCATGCCGGTTGGCGCGGCTTGAGCGGCGGCGTAATCGAAGCTACTGTGCGTGCCATGCACGCCGCGCCGCAAGACCTCATGGCGTGGCTCGGCCCGGCAATTGGCCCGGCGCAATTTGAAGTGGGTGCCGATGTGCTCGATGCGTTCACGCGCGAGGATGCCGTTGCGGCATCGGCATTTCAACCCTATCCCGGCCGCGACGGCAAATATCTTTGCGATCTTTACGCTCTGGCGCGCCGCCGCCTGCATGCACTGGGCATCACCGCCATCAGTGGCGGTGGCTACTGCACGGTGAATGAGGCGCGCTTCTACTCGTTCCGGCGCGACAAGGTCACCGGGCGCATGGGGGCATTCATCTGGATTGATCCGCGGGGCTAAGCGCTGCGCAACACCGGTCACGGCGGCGGTGGTCATGGTCACAGTTTCTGACCTTACCGCAGCGGCAAAAACGCTGGCCACGCGTCGAGCGCGTTGGTCATGCCATGCATCATCCATGGCGTGCCATGCACCAGCCACCACAGACCAGCGAGCAGGGTGATGGGAAAGCCCACCGAAAGCAGATTGAGCTGCGGTGCGGCGCGCGTGAGAATGCCGAGCGCGAGATTGCAGACCAGCAGGGCAGTGAGCACCGGTAGCGCAAGATGCAGCGCGAGGCGGAACAGTTCGGCGCCGAGGCGCGCTACATCCCGCAAGGGCGCATAGGTGGCGGTGTCTCCCCCCACGGGAAACAGGCGAAAACTTTCCGCGACCGCCATCAACATGCGCAGGTGGCCGTCGATCGACAGAAACAACAGCATGGCCACGATGCCGAGGAAGCTTCCAAGCAAGGGCGTTTGATCCGAGTTTTGCGGATCGATAAAAGTTGCGAATGACAAACCCATTTGCAGGCCGATCAGGTCACCCGCCATTTCGATGGCGGCGAAGATGATGCGCAGCGAGAACGCGAGCGCAAAGCCGATACCCATTTGCGCCACCAGCAAGGTGACTGCGTTCCAGTTCTCAAATGCGTTGGGCGGCGGCGCCGGCAGCGATGGTGCGATGGCGAGCGCCGCAAAAACGGCCAAGCCAATTTTGACGCGCGCCGGGATCGACGCATGCCCGAGCACCGGCGCCGCGCTGATGAGGGCGAGCATGCGCACGAAGGGCCACACAAACGCGCCCATCCAGCCCGCCAACTCGGTACTGGTGACGCTGAACATGCGTGGCCTACCCGATCACCAGGGGAATTTGCGAAAACAGGCGGCGCATGTAATCGACCATGGTCTCCAGCATCCACGGCCCGGTGACCACCAGCACCGCGAACATCGCCACCAGCTTCGGGATGAACGACAACGTCATCTCGTTGATCTGGGTCGCGGCCTGCAGCACGCTCACCACCAGACCGGTGATGAGGGCCGCGAGCAGCAGTGGCGCGGAAATCACCAGCGTGATTTCCATCGCGCCTTGCGCGAGCGTGAGGACGGTTTGCGGGCCGAACATGGCTGGTTCGATCAGGTGCGAAAACTTGTCACCAGCGATGCCACCAGCAAGTTCCAGCCATCGACCAGCACAAACAAAATGAGCTTGAACGGCAGCGAGATCAGCACCGGTGACAGCATCATCATGCCCATTGACATCAGCACACTCGCCACCACGAGATCAATGACCAAAAAGGGAATGAAGATCATGAAGCCGATCTGGAACGCGGTCTTGAGTTCGCTGGTGACAAAAGCCGGAATCACCACTGTGAGCGGCAGGTCTTCGGGTTTGTCAACCGCTGCACGGCCCGACAGTTTTTGAAACAAGGCCAGATCCGGCTCGCGCACTTGCTTGAGCATGAACGCTTTCAACGGTGCTTCGCCGCGCTTGGCCGCTTCCTGAAACGTGATCTGGTTGGCGTTGTAGGGCGTCCACGCCTCGTTGTAAATTTTGTCGAACACCGGGTTCATGACAAACAGCGTGAGAAACAGGGCGAGGCCGATCACCACCTGATTGGGTGGCGAGGTCTGCGTGCCAAGCGCGTGGCGCAACAGCGAGAGCACGATCACGATGCGCGTAAAACCGGTCATCAGCAGCAGCATGGCCGGCAGGAACGTCAGGCCCGAGAGCAGCAGCAGGGTCTGAATTGGCAGCGAGTAGGTGGTGCTGCCTCCGGGGCCAGGCGTGGCAGTGACGCCGGGCAGGGTTTGTGCAAACACCGGTTCCCAGGCGAGCATGGCCATGACAGCCGCTCCCAGAGCCAGTGTCCAAGGCATGCCGGGAAGACGCGCTCCTAGAGCCATTCTTCGCGGTATTTCAGTCAATTCCCCTCCCGGCAGCACGATGGGTGTTGAATCGAGGAAACCGGCAGTGCGGGCGCTGTGTGCGCCGTGCCAGGCGGATGCGGCGATCATTTGAGTGGCGCGCCGCGTTGCATTGCGCGCTCAAGCCAGCCTTGAAATCCGGGAGCGGGCGCGGGCGTTGTCGAAGAAGGACAAGACGCTGCGCCTGAGACCGGGCTTGAGGCCACACCACAGGCCACACCACAGGCCACACCAGGGGCAACACCAGGGGCAACACCGGCGACGCCACCAGACGGCGCCGGACTGGTTGGACTTGCAGGACGCGCCAGCCGTGCCAGGCGCGACACCTGACCCGGCGCGACTCCCAGCACCAGCCAGGTGTCAGCGAGTTCAACCACCACTACGCGCTCGCGCGTGCTGAGCGCCTGACTCGCCACGACGCGCAACAGGCCGTGTCCGCGGACCCCAAAGCGCTGCGCGCCGCGCAGCAGCCACGCCACGCCGAGAATCAGCGCAATGACAACGGCGAGGCCGCCCGCAGTGTGCAGTGCGCTGTTCATCAGCGGTTGAGCTTGCGCACGCGCTCGGACGGCGTGACGATATCGGTCAGGCGGATGCCGAATTTCTCGTTCACCACCACCACCTCTCCCTGCGCGATCAGACAGCCGTTGACCAGCACGTCCATCGGCTCGCCTGCCAAGCCGTCGAGTTCAATCACCGAGCCTTGCGCCAACTGCAAAATCTGTTTGATCGGAATGCGCGTGCGTCCCAACTCGACCGTTAGATTGACCGGGATGTCGAGGATCATGTTGATGTCATTTACTGGCGGTGGCGCACTCGCAGCGGCAGCAGCAACGGCGCCGGGGAAAGCGGCAGGCGCGCTTGCATCGAGCTGGCCAAACACCTGTGGCTGCACATGCGGCGCTGTGGCCATCGCGACACCTGAAGGCCCTGCCTGCTCCGCCTGCCCGGCAAGGGCCGCGCCCCAGTCATCGTCTGCACTTGCGTTGGCATTCGTACTCTCGAGCACGGCACTGTCTTCAATGGACATGGGTTTCTCCCGTTTGCGTAGCGTGTGACGCCAGCACCTCTGGCGGCGAGTGCGTCAGCACTTGTTCGACCTTGATAGCATATTTGCCGTTGAGCACACCATAGCGGCAATGCACCACCGGCACACCGTCGACGGCCGCGGTGAGCACCGGCTTCAAGTTGAGGTCAACGATGTCGCCGGCTTTCATGTTGAGGATCTGGCGCACTGTCACCTCGGTGTGTGCCAGCTCAGCCACCAGATCGACATCCGCCAGTTGCACCTGCTGGGTCAACAGGCGCATCCAGCGGTTGCCGGTGCTGGTGGTATCGGCCTGGGCCGGGCTGTAGAGCACATCGCGGATCGGTTCGATCCCGGAATAGGGAATGCAGATGTGGATGTCGCCCCCGCCCGCACCGAGTTCGATGGCAAACGTGGTGGCGATGACGATTTCCGACGGCGTCGCGATGTTGGCGAACTGGGTTTGCATCTCAGAGCGCACGTAGTCAAACGACACCGCATGCACCGGTTCCCAGGCCTTGCGGTAGCACTCCTGCACCACCTCGAACATGCGCAGGATGATGCGCTGTTCGGTGGGCGTGAAATCGCGGCCCTCGATGCGGTTGTGAAAGCGGCTGTCGCCACCGAACATGTTGTCCACCACAGTGAACACCAGCCCTGGCTCAAACACGAACAGCGCATTGCCGCGCAGCGGGCGCAGGCTCACAATGTTGAGATTGGCCGGCACTGCCAGATTGCGGATGAAGTCGCTGTACTTTTGCGTCTTCACCGGCGCCACCGAAATTTCCGGACTCTTGCGCATGAAGTTGAACAGCCCCGTGCGCAGGTTGCGCGCAAAGCGCTCGTTGATGATTTCCATCGCAGGCATGCGCCCGCGCACGAGGCGCTCTTGCGCTGCAAGGTCATAGTTGCGCGGGCCGTTGCCTTCTTCAGGTGGTAGATCTTCATCGCCGCCACCGACGCCATTGAGCAGGGCATCGACTTCATCTTGCGAAAGAAATTCACTGGACATGGACTACGCGCGCCTCATTGAATGATGAGTGATGAGAAATGCGCGTCCGCAATAGCCTTGTCTGGCGGCGTCTCGCCGAGGCCGGGCGCGCCTTGCAATGCATAGCGCGCCACGGCTACCAGTTCGGCTGCAAGGCGCATCTTGCCTTCCGGACCCGCAAGGTCTTCCGAGGTCTTGCCCGACAACAGCAACAACACCTTGCCGCGCAACAGCGGCATGTTGGCCTTGATGGCTTCTGACACTTCGTTGCCGGACACTTCGAACACCACGCCGAGTTGCAAAAAATGTTCAGTGCCGCTGGTCCGAAGATTGACGGTGAAGGGTTCCATGGCCGCGAATACGCGCGCTTTGGTCTCAACCTTCTTCGGCGCATCAGACGCATGCGCCGCTGTCTTGGCGCGCTGCAAATACCAGAAGCCACCACCTCCGCCCCCGGCAACCAGCACCAGACCGGCCATCATCATGACCATCATGCCCTTCTTCTTGCCGGCTGGTGCAACAGCGGTGGCCGCCTCTTTTGACATGGCTTCTCCTTGGCTTGCGGTGGGTTGCGGCGAAATAGTGCGAGAGTGCGAGCCCGGCGCGCAAATCAGTGCGCGGTCACAGAGTCATTGTTGCGTTGCGCTGGGGTTTGTGAAAAGGCGAATAGATGGGGGAATGTGCATCTGTTTGTGCGGCCTCAGGCAAACAGATCGACCAGGCGCGTGCCAGCGCGAGGCTGCACTGCACCGGTACGAGTTGCGTCCCTTTCAGGGGCTGCATCGCGCTGCGCGAACGCAGCAGCTTCACCACGCCGCCCCGCCGCCTCGCGATCCGCATTGCCGCTGCCGAACGCAGCCCCGAAGGCGCTGTGCTCGTCTCCCACCGAGGTCTGCCCGAGGGTGATGCCACTGGCAGCGAGCATCTCGCGCAGACGCGGCAGGGCATCTTCAATTGCCGCCGCCGATTCAGGGTGCGTGACGGCGAAATTGATCAGTGCTTCGCCGTCTTCAATCGCAATGCGGATTTCAATCGGCCCCAGATCAGCAGGGGTGACATGGATGCGTGCCTGTTCAATGCCATGCGTAGTGAGCCAGGTGACCTGCTGCGCCGTTTCTTCGGCAAAGTAGGGGCTGTGCACGGGGGTAGCGATGGTGACCGCCACGGGCGCGGGTGCAGCCGATGCACCGGGTGGCGCGGACCACATCATGCCGGGGACAGTGGCCGTTGCCGTGGCTGGCGCTGCGGCGTTGGTTTGCAAGCTGCTCGATAGCGCACTGCCTTCGCCGGCAAGCGGGCGCGACGCAGATGACTCGGCGGTTGGCACGGCCGGAGACGGTGGCGTTGCTGCGCTTTGCGCACCCGGCGCAGCACTAACGCTGCGCGCATGCACGCCTGCGGCAGCCGGTGCTGACGTGCCGGTGCCAGCAGCTGGGGGCGTGTTGTCAATGGCAAAGGAGAGCGCCAGTGTCGATGCGGTTTTGCCTTCGCTTGAACCTCGTGTGGTGCCACCGCCATCGATGGCTGTGCCGTGTGTCCGCGCCGCCGTTGCAACAGCTGATGCTGCTGCGGCGCCTTCGGCAGCCAGCGCCGCAGCCGCCGGTGTTTGAATATTCGTGAGCACGCCGGGCCTTGCGGGCAAGGCTTGCGCCGCAGGCGCGTTGATGCCGCCGTCAGGGCCGGTACCTGCCGCGTCTGCCACGCGCTCCAGCATCGCCAGCAGAGACGCCGCGTCAGTCGCTGCGGGGTCTGGCGCGCCGGTCAGGCCCTTTGATGCATCACCGGTTTCAGCACCCAGTGCGAGGCCAGCTGCGACCTCCTGGCCGTCTGCCGTTGTGCCAGTGGCAGAGCCAGCCAGCGCCGTGTTTGCCGCAGGCCGCACGGCAGACGCGCGCATCGCTGCGAGCATCACGGGAAACGCCGCCTTGGCGGACATCGCCTTTGTGGTGACAGCGGCGTCAAGCGCGCCGGTGCCGTTTGTATTCGCGTTGGCAGCATTGTTTTCTGGCGCGGACAAACTTGCTGCGTTGACCGGTGCGGCGTGCTGGGTGGCAGGCAGAGTCAGCATGGGAGGCTCCGGGGCGTCAATGGGTGAACGCGAGCGCTGCGCCTGTGGGCGCGCGGCGGCGAGCGGCAAATTCGTCCTGCAGGCGCTGCTCGCGGCGTGCGGCGTCGCGAGTTTCGATCACTGTGCGCCGCTCCTCGATCAGACCGTAGGAGCGCATGCGCTTTTGTTCTTCTTGCCATAGCTGGCGCGCGGTCTCGACGGTCTGGCGCCAGTGCGCCGCCTCTGCCGCTTGCTGGCGTACCGCGTCTTCCAGCTTGGCGAGAAAGCCCTGGAAATTGCGCAGGTCGGCACCCGCCACACCGGCGTGTACCGCGCCGTCGAGGCGTGCACGATAGTCATCGCGATAGGCAGCCAGCGTGCCGCATTTGTATTCGCTGTCGCGCGCCTGCGCCATTACCGAGCCCAGGCGCTGCGCGGCTTCGTCGCAACGCTTTTTGGCGAGGTCGATCAGGGTATGCATGGGTTTGGCGGTCTGAGTCATGGTGTGCTCCGGTGCAGGAGAGGTCAGTGAAAGGGTGCAGCGGGACAGAGTCAATGCATGAGCGCGGGGTCAAGCACTGCCGCGAGCTGCTGCACGCTGGCATCGAGGCCGGCGTGCTCGTGCATGCCCTGCTGCAAAAATTGCTCAAGCTGCGGATAAAGGGCGATGGCGCGGTCGAGCAGGGCATCGCTGCCGCGCGCATAGGCACCGACGTTGATGAGGTCGCGGTTGCGCTGATAGCGCGCAAACAGCGACTTGAACAACTTGGCCTGTTGCTGGTGGCGCTCATCGGTCACCGCGTGCATCACCCGGCTGATTGACTGCTCGATGTCGATGGCAGGGTAATGGCCGGCATCGGCCAGCGTGCGCGAGAGCACGATGTGGCCATCGAGAATCGCACGCGCGGCGTCGGCAATGGGGTCCTGCTGGTCGTCGCCTTCAGTCAGGACGGTGTAGAACGCCGTGATCGAGCCGCAGCGGCCTCCTTTTGAGACGCCAGTGCCGTCCGTGCGGCCATCACCGGCGCGCGTGCTGCCATTGCCGGCGCGCTCGACCAGTTGCGGCAGCTTGGCGAACACTGACGGGGGGTAACCCTTGGTGGCAGGCGGCTCGCCGATGGCAAGTGAAATTTCACGCTGCGCCATCGCGTAGCGCGTGAGCGAATCCATGATCAGCAGCACCTGCTGGCCGCGGTCGCGAAAATGTTCGGCAACCGCCGTGGCGTAGGCCGCGCCTTGCAGGCGCAAGAGTGGCGGCACATCAGCGGGCGCGGCGATCACGATGGCGCGTTTGAGACCTTCTGCGCCGAGATTTTCTTCAATGAAGGCCTTGACCTCACGGCCACGCTCGCCGATCAGCCCGACCACCGTGACGTCGGCACTGGCATAGCGCGCCAGCATGCCGAGCAACACGCTTTTGCCGACGCCGCTGCCAGCGAAGAGGCCGATGCGTTGACCGCGCCCGACTGTCAGCAGCGCGTTGATCGCGCGCACGCCCACGTCAATCGGTTCGTGAATCGACACGCGCTCGACCGGATTGAGCGGGCGCGAGGACAGCGGCGCACGCGCGTCGCAGCTGATTGCGCCCAAACTATCGAGAGGCCGGCCTTGCGCATCGATGATGCGGCCGAGCAATGCATCGCCCACCGGCAGATGTTTGACGCGGTCTTCAGCGCGACGCCACGGATGCCGCGTCTTGCCCACGGCAGGCGGCACGATGTGCGCTTCCTGCGGCACCACGGCCGCGCCCGGCGTGAGGCCGTAGACATCGCCCGAGGGCATCAAATACAGGTGTTCGCCGCCAAAACCCACGACTTCGGCCTCGACCGGATTCATCCCTTCTTGCTGCACCAGGCAACTACTTCCCACTGGCAAACGCAGGCCAACTGCTTCCATCACCAACCCGGCGACGCGCGTCAATTTTCCTTGCGGCGCAAGCGGACGTACACCGGCTGCATGGGCGCGGCAATCGTTAAGGTATTGGTTCCAGCGGCTCGAGAGCACGTTGGTGGGCGCATCGGTGGGCGCATCGGTGGGCGCATCGGTGGGTGCATTGGCCGGCGCAGTCGCAGGTGCGGCGTTCATCTTGGCGGCAGGTGCGGTGTTACCAGGCATCATCGCGCCCCAGTGCCTGGCTCACACGCTGCCAGCGCGTGGCCACCGTGGCATCAATCGCACCGCTGCCGGTCACGATCCGGCAGCCGCCAGAGGCGATGGTGTTGTCTTCGACGATGCGCCATTGCCCGGCTTGAAGGAGATCGTGCAGGTGCTCGCGCACCAGCGCTGCGTCGGCAGGACACAGCATGAGCTGCGCCTGCGCACCGGGCTGGCCGCTGCTGCCGGCAAGATCGAGCGCTTCGCGAATGGCCGGCAGCATCGACTCAGGTTGGGTGGCAAGCTCAGTGCGCAACACCTGGCGCGCGACATCAAATGCCAGCGCCAACACCGCAACGCCAACCTCATCTTGCAGGCTGGCGACCGCGCCGTCAACGCCATCGAGCACGGCACGCAAGCGCGTGCCTTCCTCGGCGGCAAGGCGCCGCCCTTCGGTGCACCCGGCGATCAGACCAGCCTGATAGCCCTCTGCCTTGGCGATTTCGCGAGTCTGGTTGAGCATCACCGTGGGGTCAGGTGGCGCGGCAGACTGACGCGCAGTGTGTGCGGCGCCTGGATCCGAGAGTGAGTCAAACTTCCACAACTCGAAGGCCTTTGCGAGGCGCGCACCAGCGCTGCTGCCCCCGCCGGAGCCTGCAGCGGTGCCGCGCGCCCCCAGCGAATTAAACGAAGCTGTCGTCACCCTGACCTCCGAGCACGATGGTGCCTTCGTCCGACAGACGGCGCACAATTTTGAGGATTTCCTTTTGCTGCTCCTCGACCTCGGAGAGCCGCACCGGGCCTTTGGATTCAAGGTCTTCGCGGAGCATTTCGGCGGCACGGCTCGACATGTTTTTGAAGATCTTTTCGCGCAACTCGGGCGCAGCGCCCTTGAGCGCGACGATCAGCGCTTCGGACTGCACTTCTTTGAGCAGCGACTGGATGCCGCGGTCGTCGATGTCCATCAGGTTGTCGAACACGAACATTTCATCCATGATCCCCTGCGCGAGACCGTCGTCAATCGCGCGCACTGCATCCATGATGACGGACTCGGAGGCACCGCCGACAAAGTTGAGAATCTCGGCCGCCGTGCGCACGCCGCCCATGGCCGATTTCTTCATTTGGTCCGAGCCCGACAGTGCCTGCACCAGCACGTCATTGAGTTCGCGCAGGGCAGATGGATGAATGCCGTCCAGGGTGGCGATGCGCATCACCACATCACCGCGCACACGCTCGGGCAGCTGGTTGAGTATTGACGCCGCATGGTCGCGTTCCAGATGCACCATGATTGACGCGAGGATCTGCGGGTGTTCGTTTTTTATCAGCTCCGCAACGGTGTTGGCGTCCATCCATTTCAAGCCTTCGATGCCGCTGGCGTCGTTGCCTTGCAGGATGCGGTCGAGCAAGAATTTGGATTTCTCTTCGCCCAATGCGCGGGTCAGCATGCTGCGGATGTACGCGTCGGAGTTGAGGCCGAGCGAGGTCTGTTTGGCTGCATCTTCGGTGAACTTGCCGAGTACGCCGTCGATTTTTTCCTGCGAAATATTTTTCAGCCTGGCCATTGCCTGGCCGATCTTTTGCGCTTCCCTGGGCGGCAGATGCTTGAACACCGCGGCGGCTTCTTCCTCGCCCAGGCTGAGCAGCAAAATGGCGCCGTCGTCGATACCGGCATCGCTCATGACGCGCTCCCTGCTGCCCAGTTCTTGACTACGCTGGCGACGACGTGCGGGTCTTGTTTGGCGAGCTGGCGTGCGTTGTCGAGCGGGCTGGCGAGCGCCAGGGGATTGCCGTAGGCATCGAGTCCGGCCGGCCCGTTCCATGCACCTTCACCGTTGGCGCCGGCTTCGTCCCCGGTGGATACCGGCACCGCCGCCAGATTGCGCACGGCAGGACGGATGACGCCGAGCACAAGATAGAGGCCGAGTGCGCCCGCAAGCGCATATTTTCCCCACTCCTTCGCGGTGGCCAGTACCTCCGGCTGTTTCCAAAGGGGAATCTCGGGCACGACTTCCGGAGGCGGCGGCGAGAACGCTGCATTGACCACGTTGATGGAGTCGCCGCGGTCTTTCTGAAAGCCGATGGCCTCCTTGACCAGAGCGTTGATCTGGGTGACTTCATCGGTCGAGAGCGGATTCGATTGTGTCTTGCCGCCGGAGACTGTCTTGCGGTGGTTGACCACCACCGCAGCCGAGATGCGGCGCACGGTGCCGGCAGAGGAGCGCACGTGACGCACGGTCTTGTCGACTTCGTAGTTGGTGATGGCGTCGCGCTTGGTGCCGCTGGCTGCATTGCTGCCTGGGCCTGCCGCACCGGCTGCGCCGCCGCTGGGGTTGGTCGCCGCACCCCCCTGGAGCGGCGCGGTGGCGGCGCCCGGCGGTTGATTGGAGAGCGCGCCCGGCACGCCACTTGCGCCGCCCGCGCCGGACCCTGGCGCTTCGCTCACCTGCATGCTGCGCACGGTGGCTTCGGCGGCGTTGCTGTTGGGTTTGAAGGCTTCGGTGGTCGATTCATTTTCCGAAAAATCAATTTCGGCTTTCACCTGTGCACGTACATTGCCGTCACCAAAGAGCGGCGCGAGGATGTCGGTGATGCGCTTGTTGTAGCTGTCTTCAATACGCTGGGCGTAGGCGAGCTGGTTGGCATCAAGCTGACCCTTTGCAGCATCACCGGAAGGCGAGAGCAGATTGCCTTGGTCGTCCACCACGCTCACATTTTTTGGACTCAGGTCGGGCAGACTGCTCGACACCAGATGCATGATGCCGTTGATTTGTGCTCGTTCCAGCGTCTTGCCGGGGTAGAGCGCCACCAACACCGAGGCCGTGGGCTTTTGGCCATCTTTCAAAAAGACTGATTGCTTCGGCAAAGCGATGTGCACGCGCGCACCGCGCACTACCGACAGCGACTGGATCGAGCGCGCCAGCTCGCCTTCAATCGCGCGCTGGTAATGCACCTGCTCCTGAAACTGCGTGATGCCAAATTTCGGTGCTTCCATCATTTCAAAGCCCGGCGTGCCGCCCTTGGGCAAGCCTTGCGACGCAAGCTTGAGACGCATCTCATGCACCAATGGCGCAGGCACGAGAATCGAACTACCGTTCTCCGACATTTTGTAAGGCACATTCATCTGCGCCAGCGCTGTCACTACCGCGCCACCATCCTTGTCGGCGATGCCGGTGAACAGCACCTTGTAGTCGGGCGTCTGGCTCCACAACCAGCCTGCAACCAGCACGGCGATGGAGAGCGCGCCGGCCAGCATCAGGCCAATGCGATTTTTCAGAGGCAGCTTGAAAAACAGGGGGAGTGCGGCGAGACGTGCGTTACCCGTGCCCGGATTCCCCCCCGGATTCAATGCGGGCAGGGCGGCGGCGTTATTGGAAACCATGGAGGCGGCCATGAGTGCGCGGGCCTTGGCTGCGAGCCAAAGCGTGCAAGAGAGGGTGTGCCCCCATTATGCGAAGCACCGGCACGCGCAAAACCACGAATAGCGCGGCATTGACGCAGCAATTCAGCGTGTGCAGGTGCACGCGGGCCGCTAGACTGGCTGCGCCGTGATGACACTATTACGGCAAACGCCGGCCAAACCTGAGCAATCTGCGGTTGCGGCGCACAGCGGCACAGCGGCAGCACGCCACCACGACCCACCACGACCCGCCACGACCCGCCACGACCCGCCACAACCCGCCGCACGGTGCATCACAGGAGAACGCACGATGGACCCGATCAATCCTGTTGGATCAAGCCTGATGACGCCGCTGCGCAGCACTGGTGCGGGCGCAAGCGCTGCGGCATCCGCCCTGCGTACTTTGGGCGCAGGCGAAGCAGCCGGGCAAAGCGGCGGTTTCGGCGCCGCGCTGGCACGCGCGATTGAGCAAGTCGATGGCGCGCAGCAAGAAGCGAGTACGCATGCGCGCCGCTTTCAACTCGGTGATCCGGCAGCTTCGCTCGAAGAGACCATGATCTCGATGCAGAAAGCCAATATCTCGTTCCAGGCCCTCGTGCAGGTGCGCAACCGCGTGGTAAGCGCCTATCACGACATCATGAACATGCCGGTGTAGTGGCGGGTGGCCGGACAGGGGCTGCGCGCACGCCGCATACGCAGTCCCCGCAATCACGCATCCGCGTGTGATGCATTAACGTAGATGGCAGTGTTCCCTTCAACGAGACCTCCGCCATGAAAAAATTTGCATCATTGTTGCTCCTGCTCGCCGCATCCAATGTGTTTGCGCAGACCGCTAAACCCCCGGCGGCTGTCCCTGTTGAAGCTGCCGCCGCCACCGCCAAAGCCACCTTCGCCGGCGGCTGCTTCTGGTGCATGGAGCCGCCGTTTGACAAGATCGACGGTGTCTTCTCCACCACCTCTGGCTATATCGGCGGCAAGCAAAAATCACCGACCTATGAGCAGGTGTCGGCCGGCATTACCGGCCATACTGAAGCAGTGCAGGTGGTGTACGACCCGAAGAAAGTCACTTACCGCCAACTGCTCGAAGTTTTTTGGAAAAACATCGATCCGGTCGCCAAAGACCGCCAGTTTTGCGACGGCGGCTCGCAATACCGCAGCGGTGTGTTCTGGCACGACGACGAGCAGAAAAAATTGGCGGATGAATCGCGCGCGCTGCTCGACAAGGGGCAGGCGTTCGGCAGCGCCAAGCCGGTCGGCTTCAAGGGCGGCGTAGTGACCGAGGTCACCAAGGCGGCCGAGTTTTGGCCAGCCGAGCAATACCATCAGGACTACTACACCAAGAATCCGGTCCGCTACGCCTACTACCGCAATGGCTGCGGGCGTGACAACCGCTTGAAGCAATTGTGGGGTGAGGCGAAGTAAGCGTGGCAATGGCAGGCCCTGCCAGCGGCCGTCGCGACGCCGATGGGTAGCGCGGCGTGGCTCACACCCGCTTGCGCGCACGCAGCGCACGGCGCAGGTGGTCGTGAAAAATCCTGGCAGCCGGCCGCAGGGTAGAGCCATGACGGGTAATGAGGCCAAGATTGCGGTGGGTGGCCGGTGCGAGCAGCGTCAGGGCGGTGAGCGCGACGTGACCGGCGGGTAGTGCCATGCGCGGCACCACCGCAACGCCAAGCCCTGCTTCCACCATGCCCAGCAGGGTGGAGATGTGGCCTACCTCTACTGCGATGGCAGGGTTCAATCCCGCTTTGGCCAGCGCGTCGTCAAGCAACTGGCGGTTGCCGCTGCTGCGCGCCACGGCGATCATGCGCTCGCCCGCCAGCTCCGCCCACGTCACCGATTGGCGTTTTGCCAGCGCGTGAGTGCGCGGCACGGCGAGCACGAAAGGGTCGACGTGAATCTGGTCGAAATCAATCTCCGGCACGCGCGTGCGCATGAAGCTGATGCCGAAGTCAGCCTCGCCTGCAATCACGCAGGCGAGCACCTGGTTGGCCGGCTCGTCCATCACGCGCAGGCGCACGGCGGGATACTCCTCGCGAAACGAGCGCACCACCGCCGGCAAAAAGTAGGCAGCAGCGGAGGACACGCAGCCAATCGTCACCAGGCCCGACCGGGTGGCGGCAATGTCTGACACGCTGAGCATCGCGCTCTCAAGGTCGTCGAGCGCAGCGCGCGCACGCTCCAAAAAGGCGCGTCCCACGCTGGTCAGCCGGATTTCGCGCGTGGTACGGTGAAACAGGCGCGCACCCAGGGCCGTTTCCAGGCTTTCGATGCGGCGCGACAGGGCAGGCGGCGAGAGATGGATTTGTTCCGCCGCCGCGCGAAAGCTGCCGCGCTCGGCAGCGGCGACAAAAGCGTGCAATTGCTGCAAGTCAAAATTGATGCGAAGCATGCATCAATGCTACCAAAAATTGCACTTCACAATAGTGCTGCATGCGCGCATCATGCTCATTTTCAGCAATAGTCCTCTGGCAAACCATGAGCACTGCCTCTCTCAAAGACTGGATCGGGCGCACCGAAACCATCGAAGACACTGCCACGCCGACGCCGGTGGCGGCGCTCTCGGCCACGCTCGATTGGCCCGCTGCCGCCGCCAGCGCGCGTCCTGCACCCGGCACACCGCTGCCGTACCTGTGGCACTGGCTGTACTTTTTGCCTCTCGCGCAGCAGTCCGACATCGGTGCCGATGGCCACGCCAAGCGTGGCGGCTTCTTGCCGCCGGTGCCGCTGCCACGGCGCATGTGGGCGGGGAGCGACTTTGCGTTTCACGAGGCGCTGCTGGTGGGCGATGCCCTGTCACGCACCTCCACCATCGTTGATGTGAATGAAAAATCGGGCCGCACCGGCACGCTCATCTTCGTCAAGGTACGCCACGAAATTCGCCGCAATGGCTCTGCCAACGTGGCGCTCACTGAGCATCACAACATCGTGTATCGCGACGCGCCCAAGCCGGGCGATGTGGCACCGCCGCCCGTTGCAGCTCCCGCGCAAGCTGCCTGGTCGCGCAACATCAAGGCCGACGACGTGCTGCTGTTTCGTTACTCGGCGCTCACTTTCAACGGCCATCGCATTCATTACGACCGCAAGTATGTGACCGGGGTTGAGGGCTACTCCGGTCTGATCGTGCATGGCCCGCTCATCGCCACACTGCTGATGGATTTGTTGCGGCGCGAACAGCCGGACGCGCGGGTGGCGAAGTTTGAATTCAAGGCGGTGCGGCCTACCTTCGACATCAACCCGTTTTCAGTGCACGGCCAGCCGGGCGCTGGCGCTGCGGAGGCGGGCACGACGGTGCGCTTGTGGGGCCGCGACCACGAAGGCTGGCTCACCATGGATGCGACTGCCACACTGGCTTGAGAGTGGCCTGAGAGCCGCCTGTACCAAGGGTTTTCCGGCATAGTGCGCCAGCAGCAGCTTGCACCAAGGGTTTCCGGCCTGCCGCCTGCTCAATTTGCGGCACACCTGTTTCGAATCACTTACCTTCTGACGACCTCACCATGCCCGCCTCCATCATCGACTCCAAAATCTTCGGCGACATCTTCAGCGAAGCGAAGATGCGCCACGTCTGGTCAGACGAAAACCGTACGGCCAAGTACCTCGACATCGAGCGCGCACTGGCCAAGGTGCAGGGTGCACTCGGCATCATTCCGAAGGAAGCGGCTGACGAAATTGTGAAGAACTGCGAGTTGTCGCAAATTGACTGGGTCAAGCTCAAAGCCAAGACCGAGCAGATCGGCTACCCGATCATCGCGGTGGTGAACCAGATCAACGCCAACTGCCGCGACAAGCTCGGCGAGTATTGCCACTGGGGTGCGACCACGCAAGACATTACCGACACCGCCACGGTGTTGCAAATCCGCGAGGGGCTGGCCCTGGTCGAGCAGGATCTGGCCGACATTTCTGCTTCGCTCGCGGTGCTGGCGAAGAAGCATCGCGATACGCCGATCATCGGCCGCTCCAACCTGCAGCAGGCCACGCCGATCACCTTCGGCTACAAGATGGCGAGCATCCTGGCGGGCATCGAGCGCCATCGCGAGCGCCTGCAGCAGTTGAAGCCGCGCGTGCTGGTCGGCGAATTCGGCGGCGCCTCGGGCACGCTGTCTTCTCTGGAGACAGGCGCAATGGAAACCCAGGCCGGGCTGATGAAGGAACTCGGCCTTGGGCAGCCGCTCATTTCGTGGCATACGGTGCGTGACAACTTCGCCGAAGTCGGCGCTTTCCTCGGGTTGGTCGGCGGCTCGCTTGGCAAGATCGCAATGGACGTCAAGCTGATGATGCAGACCGAAGTGGCGGAAGTCTACGAGCCCTACGCACCGGGGCGCGGTTCGTCGTCGACCATGCCGCAAAAGCGCAACCCGATTTCCTGCCTGTACATCCACGCCAATATTTCCGTGGCGCGCCAGCACGCGGCGGCATTGATGGATGCGATGGTCGCCGATCACGAGCGCTCCACCGGCCCGTGGGAGATCGAATGGGTGTCGATGCCGGAGATTTTCTGCCTGATGGCCGGCGCGTTGAAGCAAGCCAAGTTCATCCTCGCCGGTCTGGAAGTCGATGCCAAACGGATGCGCGCCAACATCGATCTCACCAACGGCCTGGTGATGTCGGAAGCGGTGATGATGGGCCTCGGCCCCTATATTGGCCGTGAATATGCCCACGACCTGGTCTACGACCTGTGCCGCGAAGCGATCAAAAAAGACATGCACTTGATTGATGTACTGGCCGCCCATCCCGAAATCAACAAACACGTCACGCGCGCGCAGCTCGAAGGTTTCTGCGATCCCGCCAACAATCTTGGTCAGGCAGGCGTAATGGTTGACCGTGTCCTCGCCTCTTTAAAATAAAGGGGTCAGACCCCTTTATTGAGCCCCTTTATTGCACATTGATTGCCGCCTTCATTTCCACTGAGGCAAAACATCGCCATTGCGCGGAATACGGAGTTACCGATGACCTGCCTTACTCAAATCAAAGCCGTAGCATGCGTTACTGTCACTGCGTTGATTCTTGCGCCATTTGCACTCGGCGTATCGGCGCAGGACAAATACCCGAGCAAAACGATCCGCCTGATCGTGCCCTTTGCGCCCGGCGGCAGCTCGTCCATCGTGGCGCGTGCCTTTGCTACCGAAATGGCCAAGGGCCTCGGTCAGGAAATCATCATCGACAACCGTCCTGGCGGTGCGGGCAATATCGCAATGGAGGCGACTGCCAAGGCCGAGCCCGATGGCTACACCCTTGTGATGGGACATATCGGCTCGCTCGCAGTCAATCCTTTCATGTTTGCAAAGCTGCCGTTTGACACCAATCGCGATTTCGCTGCCGTCTCGCTGCTCGCCAAGGTGCCGAGCATCTTCGTGGTCAACAGCAGCGTACCAGTGAAAAATCTCAATGAGATGCTGGCCTACGCGAAGGCCAATACCGGCAAGGTGTATTACGGCTCGGCCGGCAACGGCAGCGCCGGCCACCTTGCGTTTGAATATTTGAAGATGGTCACCAAGATGGACATCGCGCACGTTCCCTACAAAGGGACCGGCCCGCAGCTCACCGATTTGATTGGCGGTCAGACACAAGCCAGTTCGGCGGGCACGCCGCCGCTGATGCCCTTCGTCAAATCCGGCAAGTTGCGCGTGTTTGCCGTGGGCACCCTTAAACGCTTGCCCGAGTTGCCGGACGTGCCCACGGTTGCGGAGCAGGGCTATCCCGGTTTCGAGACAGTGCAGTGGTATGGCCTGAACGCCCCGGCCAAAGTGCCCGCAGCCATTATCAAGCGTCTTGCTGATGAGGCGGGCAAAGCGGCCAAATCAAAATCGGTTCAGGAGCGCTTCGCCGGCGACAGCACTGAAGCAGTTGGTTCGACGGCACAGGAGTACGCCGACTTCATCAAAAAAGAACAAGCGCGCTGGAGCGTGGTGGTCAAGGCCGCCGGCATCAAGGCCGACTGAACAGGAGCACGGATTGATTCACTATGACGTAATCGTCGTGGGCGGCGGCAACGCTGCCCTGTGCGCCGCCCTGATGGCGCGCGAAGCAGGCGCCAAGGTCTTGCTGCTTGAAGCCGCACCGCGCGCATGGCGCGGCGGCAACACCATGCACACACGCAATTTGCGCTGCATGCATGACGTGCCGCAGGATGTGCTCACCGAGGCCTACCCGGAAGAAGAGTATTGGCAAGACCTGCTCAAGGTTACTGGCGGGCTGACCGATGAAACCCTCGCGCGTGTCGCGCTGCGCGAATCTTCGCAGTGCCGCAGCTGGATGCGCCAGCACGGCGTGCGCTTTCAGCCATCGCTGTCGGGGACGCTGCACCTGTCGCGTACCAATGCGTTTTTCTTGGGTGGCGGCAAGGCGCTGGTGAATGCGTATTTCCGCAGCGCCGAGAATTTGGGTATCGAGATTCGTTACAACGCCAACGTGACATCCGTGGAAGTGCGCGATGGCGTGTTTCAGGCGGTGCAGGTGGAGTACGGTGTCCAGGGGCATGAGACTGCGGTTGGCGAGGGTGGGCCGAAGCGAAGCGAGCGCATCGAAGCACACGCCTGTGTCGCGGCGAGCGGCGGCTTTGAATCCAATCTCGAATGGCTGCGTGAAGCCTGGGGGCAAAACGCCGATGGCGAATGGCCGGCTGATAATTTTCTGATTCGCGGCACGCGCTTCAATCAGGGCGTGGTGCTGCGCTCTCTGCTCGACGGTGGTGCTGACCAGATCGGCGACCCCACGCAATGCCACTGCGTCGCCATTGATGCGCGCGCGCCCAAGTACGACGGCGGCATCGTCACGCGCCTCGATTGCGTCTCGCTCGGCCTCGTCGTCAACAAGTACGCCAAACGTTTCTACGACGAAGGCGAAGACTTCTGGCCGAAGCGCTATGCCATCTGGGGCCGGCTGACCGCCTTGCAGCCTGGGCAGATTGCCTACTCGGTGATTGACGCCAAGGCAGTAGGGCGCTTCATGCCGCCGGTGTTTCCCGGTGACAAGGCGGACACCCTCGCGGAACTCGCCACCAAACTCGGCGTAGACCCTGTCACCTTCGAAGCCACGGTTCATGAGTACAACGCGGCCTGCTGCGTGGGCAACTTTGACCACGCCGTGCTCGACGATTGCCACACCGAAGGGCTCACGCCCCCCAAAACCCACTGGGCGCGCCCGCTCGACACGCCACCGTATTACGGCTACGCGCTGCGCCCCGGTATCACTTTCACTTACCTCGGCGTCAAAGTCGATACGCACATGCGCGTGCATTTCAAGGGGCAACCCAGTCACAACCTGTTTGCCGCCGGCGAATTGATGGCCGGCAATATTCTCGGTAAGGGCTACCTCGCCGGAATTGGCATGACCATCGGCACCTCAAGCGGACGCATCGCCGGTCGCGCAGCGGCGGCGGCTTGTGAGAGCGCGATGGCGCAGCGGGAGGCCGCATGACTACCGCCAACGTGGGCTCAGCGCAGACGCCGCATCATCCGCAACATCAGCAGCAGCAAGCGCCAGAAGTGAAGGTGCATCTGTTCCTCGCCCGACTTGTCAAAGCGGCTGAGGACGAAGCAGCGCGCGAATTCTCGATCTGCAACGCCTGCCGCTATTGCGAAACGTTTTGCGCAGTGTTTCCGGCGATGACGCGGCGCATCGAGTTCGGCGCGAATGACGTGCACTACCTCGCCAACCTGTGCCACAACTGCGGCTCCTGTCTGCACGCCTGCCAATACGCGCCGCCGCATGAGTTCGCCGTCAACCTGCCGCGTGCGCTGGCCGAGGTGCGCGTGCATACCTATACCGAGTATGCGTGGCCGCGTGCGTTTGGTGCGCTCTACCAGCGGGCCGGTGCTTATGTCGCCTTGTCACTCGCAGGTGGTCTGGCGCTATTCCTGCTGCTTGTCTTGATGCAAGGCGGTGCGCAGTTTGATGGCCTCGTACGTCCAGCCAATGGCGGCAACTTCTACGCAGTGTTTCCGCATGGCCTGATGGTGGCCTTGTTTGGTACGGTGTTTGGCTGGGCCATGCTCGCGCTCGCGGTGGGTGTGTTGCGTTTCTGGCGCAATCACTCGCCCGCACGTGATGCCGGGCCGGGCTTTAGCCTGCCGCAGGGCGCGGCGCTCGAAGCCACGCAAAGCGCGCTCACGCTCAAGTACCTCGACGGTGGCCACGGTGAAGGCTGCAATGAAGAAGACGACCGCTTTACGCAACTGCGGCGGCGTTTTCATCACCTCACCTTTTACGGCTTCATGCTGTGCTTCGCCTCCACCAGCATCGCCACCCTGTATCACTACCTGCTCGGCCTCAAGGCGCCGTATGCGATTGATAGCCTGCCGGTGTTGCTCGGCGTGTTCGGCGGTGTGGGCCTGTTGATCGGCCCGCTGGGTCTCTTCTGGCTCAACATCCGGCGGCATCCCGATCATGGCGACCGCAAGCAAAAGGCCATGGATCACGGCCTGATCTGGTTGCTGTTTTTCACCAGCCTTACCGGCTTGGCCTTGTTGTTCTGGCGCGATACCGCAGCGATGACCTCGCTGTTGGCGATTCATCTTGGCGTGGTGATGGCGCTGTTTCTTACCATGCCCTACGGCAAATTCGCGCACGGCATTTACCGTTGTGCGGCGCTGTTGAAGTACGCGATTGAGAAGCGGCTGCCGAATCGCTTGCGCCTGGAAGAGTAAGGGCCCGTAGCATGATGCCATTAGACCGGCCTGTACCAACGCTCTTCAGAATATTCCCTTCTCCGGTTAGAGCAGCTGGCAGACCGATGATTGTGTAGGCAAATGGGCGTGCCAATGGCACCGGCGGTGCTACCATCGTCAGATGAAGCCGCGCATTTACATCGAAACTTCGGTGGTGAGCTACGCCAGCGCGTGGCTCAGCCCCGACCTCATCATGGCGGCGCGTCAGCGCATTACCCGCAAATGGCTGGCGTTGCGGGACTCGGCCTATCAGCCATGCATTTCCGATCTGGTATTGCGCGAGGCCGGACGTGGAGATCAAGGGGCTGCCCAACGCCGGCTTCGGCTGTGTGTAGAATTTCCGGTGATCGATATCAGTGTTGAAGCTGAAGCGCTTGCCGGCAGATTGATTGCTGCAAACGCAGTACCGAGACAAGAGCCGGAGGACGCCCTGCACATTGCCCTCGCAATCACCTCTGGGGTGGATTTCGTCGCAACCTGGAATTTTGCACATCTGGTCGGGGCGAGCGCAAAATACCGGCTGATGCGGGCCATAGAGTCTCTCGGATTCCGTTCACCTGTTCTTGCCACGCCCGAAGAACTTTATGAGGAGATGTCATGAAACGAACTGGTTCCGTGCCCGCCCGCCGCGTAGATCCCATTTTGCAGGAGCTGTACGCGGTCAAGTCTTCGCTCAATCGCAAAGCCAAATTTGACCTGAAAGTGTTGTGCGTCCAGGTCCGAAAGGAAGCGGCGCGGCACCAACGCGAAACGCGGCGCGCTGCATGATGGCGATGGTTGCTTTATCCCATGTAGTTTGATCTTTCCAAACTCCTTGTCTCGCAGGGTGAGCGGTTAATTGGCGGCCTGCGTACATGCGGCTCCCTCACTTGAGATGAGGAGATCGCGCAAGCTTGAAGATGAGGCGTATCAGCGTTCTCCAGCTGGTTGCCCAGGGCTGCGTTGGAGAGTCCCTATTTGCCGTGCCCTACAACGATTGGAAGACTGATGAAACTGTTCACAGCATTGAGCGTATTGCTGCTTGCCGGCTGCGCCACCCAAAGCGGTCTCAACATCAAGGAGATGGGATCCTTCCACGTCGGCGGGCGCGAGCACACGGTGAGCGGTCAGCCCATCAAGACCGTGACGTTCACCTTAGGTGGCGCACCGGCCAAGCTGGACCCGAACGGCGTCTATCAGGTCGAGCAGATGTATGTGCAGTACTTCGTTCCCGCCAATGGACGCGGCACGCTGCCGTTGTTGATGTGGCACGGTGGCGGCCTCTCTGGCGTGACCTACGAGACCACGCCCGATGGCCGCCCCGGCTGGTTGCAATATTTCATTGGCCAGGGCTGGACCGTCTACAACTCCGACGC
>JANNCZ010000286.1:0-8483 GCA_031387185.1 Burkholderiales bacterium | reverse complement strand
TTCGAAGGCAGTGCGCGCGAAGCAGCGCGCCTGTACCCCAAAAATGCCAATGTCGCTGCCACCGTCGCGTTGGCTGGACTGGGCTTTGACGAAACCTCTGCCGTGCTCATCGCGGATCCTGGCGTGCAGCGCAATGTGCATCGCATCGTCGCTGCCGGCGCTTTCGGGCGTCTCGATCTGACGCTGGAGAACGAGCCCCTCGCCGCCAACCCGAAAACCTCCGCCCTTACCGTGTACAGCATTGTGCGCGCCATCCACAATAGTTTTGGGCGGATTGCATTGTGAGCGATCGGCTGCTCCAACACCTGCAGCTGCGCTCCCCCTGGGCGGCCTCAATAGCCCGTCGGACGCCCATTTTTTTTCTCACCACCGCAAGTCCATAACAAAGGAGACTTTGATGAACCACAAGCCCGCTTCCCCGCTTGCCACGCGCACCTTGTACCCCGCGCTCGCCGCCCTTTCCATGCTCGTCTCCGGCGCTGCCGTTGCACAGGCCTGGCCCGCCAAACCGATCTCGATCGTCGTCTCCTATCCGGCGGGCGGTGACACCGACGCCATTGGCCGCGCCTACGCTGAAAAACTGACGGCGCGGCTCGGCCAACCGGTGCTGATCGACAACCGGCCCGGTGCCAGCGGCACTATCGGCAATTCCTATGTGGCCAAGTCGGCTGCCGATGGCTACACGCTGCTGTTTACGCCGAGCACCTTTCCGATTGCGCAGCACGTGCTCAAGGTCGGCGCCAATATTGCGCACGACGTCAACAAGGACTTCACGCCGATCATCAAGACCGGCAACATTCCCCTGCTCGCGGTGACTGCGCCCGCCACCGGCGTCAAGGACATGAAGCAATTAATTGCGGACGCCAAGGGCGGCAAACCTTTCAACTACGGCAGCCCGGGTACCGGTTCGCCGATGCACATCGCCGGCGAAATGCTCAATCAGGCGGCCGGCATCAAGGTCACCCACGTGCCATACAAAGGCGTGGCGCCGGTGGTGGTGGATGCGCTCGGCGGACACGTCACGATTGGCTGGATCACCCCCGGCGCAGTCGGGCAGCATGTCAGCACCGGCAAACTGATTCCGCTAGCGGTCGCCGAGCGCGCGCGCACCAAGCTGATGCCCAATGTGCCGACCCTGATCGAACTGGGCTACAAAGACCTCGACATCAGCGCCTGGATGGGCCTGGTTGGTCCCAAAGGCATGCCAGCCGACATCGTGCGCACGCTCAATGCGCATTTCAACGAAATCCTCAAGATGCCTGACGTCATAGCACGCATGGCCTCGCTGGGCATCGAGCCGATCGGCGGCGACCCGTCGGTGATGGCCAAACAGGTTGCGTCTGACGATGAGCGCTTTGGCAAGCTGGTGGCGCAGTTCGGCATCAAGGCAGAGTAATTCGTTCGAGTCATTCTTCAGGCGATCAATCCGGATCACGGCACCATGACCATTCTCGGCATCGACGAAATCACCTACGGCGCATCAGACCTCGCCACCAGCCGGCGCTATTTCACCGACTGGGGCTTGCGGCTGGTGGAAGAGAGCGGGCAGCGCCTGGTGTTTGAGTCTCTCAACGGCTGCCGCGTGCTGGTGGCTGATCCGGAGCAAGTGACACTGCCACCTGCCATCGAAGATGGCCCGACGCTGCGCGAAGTCGTGTGGGGCGTGCGTGATACGGCGAGCCTCGCTGCGCTGCGTGAGCGCATGGTGAGCCTGGCTGGTTTTGTGGAGAGTGCAGCAAGCGTGGGATGCACGGACCCCAATGGCTTGGCAATCCGCTTTCAGGTATGCGTCAAGCGCGCCGTGGACGTGCAGGGCGTGGCGATGAATACCTGGAACCAGCGCGCCCGCCTCAACCAGCGCGGCACCGTGTATGAGCGCGCGACCCCGGTCGAAGTAGGGCATGTGGTGTTTTTCGTCGCCAACCTGACCGCGACCGAAGCCTTCTATGCCTCCCTCGGCTTCGTCACTTCGGACCGCTATCCCGGCCGCGGTGCCTTCATGCGCTGCGCACCGCGCGGCGGCCATCACGATCTGTTCCTGCTCAGCACACCAGACGGCAAGCGCGGCCTCAACCATGTGGCCTTTGCAGTGCGCGACATCCACGAAGTGTTCGGCGGCGGCCTCCAGTTCAGCCGTTGCGGCTGGGAAACCCAACTCGGGCCGGGCCGCCATCCGATCTCATCGGCCTACTTCTGGTACTTCCGCAATCCGGCCGGTGGCCTGATTGAATACTATGCGGACGATGACGAACTGACCGAAGAGTGGATTGCACGCGACTTCGAACCCGGTCCGGCCCTGTTCGCCGAATGGGCGGTCGAGGGCGGCATCGATGGCAACACGCGGCGCCAAAAGGGCCATCGTGCCGACGGCAAGTTTCTCACTGACAAGCGTGATTGATACGCGTGATTGACACCAACCCATATCCATGAGCGACACCCGCACCTTCGTCATCATTGGCGCCGGCCAGGCTGGACGCTGGATCGCGTTGACCTTGCGCAGCGAAGGTTTCACGGGCCGCATCGTCTGGCTGGGCGACGAGGCCCACATGGCTTACGAGCGCCCGCCGCTGTCGAAGGCGGTGCTCAAGGGTGATGTCACGATCAATCAGTTGGCGCTGATCGCCGATGCCGCATTCGCGCAGTTACAGATCGACTGGCGTCCCGCTCAAGCGGTCGCATCGATCGACCGCGCCGCGCGCACGGTGCGCACGTTGGCTGGCGCATCGATCTCCTACGACATGCTGTTTCTCGCCAATGGCGGCCGCGCGCGCCAGTTGCCAGGTCTCGCACCGCACCCGCGTGTAGCGAGCCTGCGCACCTATGAAGATGCGCTGGCGCTCAAGCGCGACATCATGGCGGCACAGCATGTGCTGGTGCTCGGTGGCGGCTGGATCGGGCTGGAAGTGGCCGCTTCGGCGCGTCTGCTCGGTCGGCCGGTCACCCTGGTCGAAGCTGCACCGCGCCTGTGTCTGCGCACCGTGCCGCCCTGTGTCTCGGCGCATTTGCTGGCGCTGCATACGGCGCAGGGCGTGACGGTGCGCCTCGGCGATGAGGTACAGCGTGTCGATACCACTGACGCCCGCGTGACCATCACGCTGGCGAGCGGTGAGCGCCTCAGCGGCGATCTGCTGGTGGTGGGCATCGGCCTCGTTGCCAATGACGCACTCGCCGCTAATGCCGGCCTGGAGATTGGCAATGGCGTGCTCACCGATGCATGCGGGCGCACCAGCGACCCGGCGATCTTCGCAGCGGGCGATGTCGCCAATGCGCAGCGCACCGACGGCCGGCGCATGCGCATTGAATCCTGGGAGAACGCGCAACGCCAGGGCGTGGCGGCCGCCAAGGCGGCGCTCGGCGTGGCGCACAGTGCAGCACAGGACGCGGACGCCGATGGCGCGCCGTGGTTCTGGTCCGACCAGTACGACGACAACCTGCAGTTGCTGGGTCTGCCCGACGACAGCATGCAGGTGATCGAGCGCCATGTGCCAGCCGCAGGTGCCAAGCGGGGCGCACATCTGTACTTCTTTTGCGAAGGTGCGCGGGTGCGTGCAGTAGCGGCGGTCAACGCCGGGCGCGAAATCAAGATCGTGCGCAAATGGCTGCGCGAAGACCGCTATCCCGATCTGGCCGCGCTGTCCGACCCCGCCAACGACCTCAACAAGCTGCCGCTCGGTGCGGTGGCAAATCTCATCGCAGCAACCACCTGAATTTCATAAGGGAGACCCCGCATGGATTCCTGGACTACCGTCGCCACACGCGACCAGGTTGAACCCGACCAACCACTGAGTGTGAGTGTTGGTGACACGAAAATCGGCGTCTATGACGTGGATGGCACACTGCACGCGATTGAGGATGTTTGCCCGCATGCTGCCGCCATGCTGACCCAGGGTTTTGTGGACGGCTGCGAAGTGGAATGCCCGCTGCACAACGCCGTGTTCGACGTGACCAGCGGCAAGCATTTGCGCGGTGAACCCTGCCGTGACGTCAAGACCTTTCCGGTGCGCCTGGCCGGGCAGGAGATTCAGGTGCAGGCCGCCGCGCAATGACCAAGGTAACCAAGGAGAAATCGCAATGAACTTCAATCCCCACCTCAAGCCCTGGCAGGCGGCGCAGCCCAACAATGTGGCCGGCAAGGGCCAGATCGATGTGCCCGGCCAGGTGCCCAATATCGTCTGGCAGACTCGCGCCACTGCGCCGACCGATTACGAGAATGCGCTTGGTGACGCGCTCGAGCGCGCCTTTGAAGGCGGCGCTGAAACGGTGGAGCAGGTGGTCGCCAGTCTGAATCAGCAGACCGTCCGCGCGGCCGATGGCCGGTCCTGGAGTGCGGCCAGTTTTGAAGCCGAGATGGCGCGCCTGGGCGCGTGAACCGGAACCGGAGATTACACATGGAAACCATCGAAAGCAAAGACACCAAAGACACCAAAGACACCAAAGACACCAAAGACACCAAAGACACCAAAGACACCAGCGCGGCTGCCGCACAGCAGATTCTCGCCACCGGCATTCGTGACCTGTGGTACCCGGTTGCCCCCAGTTGGCAGGTACGCAATGCGCCAGTTGGTATCACCCGTCTGGGCGAGCGCATCGTGCTGTGGCGTGACGCGGACGGAAAAGTGCGCGCGCTTGAAGACCGCTGCCCGCATCGCGGCGCGCGCCTGTCGCTGGGCTGGAACCTCGGAGACCGCGTCGCCTGCTGGTACCACGGCATTCAAATCGACGGCACCGGCACGGTGAAAGAAGTACCGGCCTCGGCCCATTGTCCGCTCGAAGGCAAGGCCTGCGTCAAGAGCTATGCGGTGGAGGAGCGCGCCGGTGCCGTGTTTCTCTGGTTCGGGATTGATCCTGCCGCCAAACCCGCCCCGCTCGAACTCCCCGAAGAATTGGTCTCGGACGAGTATTCACATTTCTTGTGCCTGTCGAACTGGAACACCAGTTACCGCTACGCCATCGACAACGTGATGGACCCGATGCACGGTGCCTATCTGCACGCAAGCTCGCACTCGATGGCCGACGGCGACAAGCGCTCCGAGATGCGCGTGCGCAAGACGCCTACCGGTGTCGTGTTTGAAAAAGTCGGCCAGCGCGATGTGAACTTCGACTGGGTCGAGCTTGGCGATACCGGCTGCATGTGGCTGCGCCTCACCATCCCCTATCAAAAGAAGTACGGCCCGGGCGGCAGCTTCGGCATCGCCGGCTTCGCCACTCCGGTCGATGCGGAACACTGTCAGGTGTATTTCTGGCGCACTCGCAAAGTGAGCGGCTGGCAGCGCGATGTCTGGCGCTTCCTCTACCGCAACCGGCTCGAGGGCCTGCACTGGGACGTGCTCGAACAGGATCGCTGGGTGTTGGAGAGCATGCCTGCGGATGCGCGCGAGCGCGAGTTTTTATACGAGCACGATATGGGGCTGGCGCGCGTGCGGCGCATGCTGGAGAAGAAAGCGACGGATCAGGCCAAGGCGCGCATTGCGCTGCAAGCCGCGCCGCAACCTGCCTTGCAACCTGGCTTGCAACCGGCATAGCGGCCCGCGAAGCGGCCACGTGATGTTTTATTCCGTATGGGGCCAGGCGCCCCGTCCTGAGGTGATGCCATGCAATTGCTAAGTTCGGCCGGCCTGGTGCCTACCTCGGCCCGCAGCCTGCCCCGGCTCAAGCTCTATGAGCCACGCAGTGTGGCCGAGACGCTTGATGCGCTCGGCCGCGCCGGCAATCCGGTGCTGTTGAGCGGTGGCACCGACCTGGTGGCGCGCTTTAACGAGGGCTTGAGCCCGGGCGAATTGATCAACCTGGCGCAGGTGGCGGAGCTGCGCACTGTTTGCGTCGATGCATGCCACCTGCGCATTGGCGCCGCGGTCACGCATGGCGCCGGCTGCAGCCACCCGATGGTGCGCGAACGTGTTCCCGGATTTGCGCACGCGTGGTCGCGCATCTCCAATCCGCGCATCCGTTTTCGCGCTACGCTGGGCGGCAATTTGATGGCCCTGCGCCCGCGTTATGAGGGCTCGTTGTTGCTCACTGCTGCCGGGGCGCAACTCGAGTTCGCTACTGCATCCGGCACCTTGAACCTTGCGCCAGCAGATCTGTGGGCTGGGCGCATTCCTGCGCGATCTTTGTTGACCGCGATCACCATCGATACCGACGGCCTCGCCTGGTATGCCTACGAGCGCTCGATGCGCCCGCTGATCACGCTGGCCGCATGTTTGCGCCGTCCGGCTGCCGGTGGTGCTGGCTGGCATCTGCGCTGTGCCGTCGGCACCGAATACTTGCGCCCGGCCGTGCTGGAGCTGGCCTTGCCCGGCACTGAACTGCGCGATGTGGCGCAGGCGGCCAAAGACATCGCCCAGCAGGCCTTTGCGCAACTGCCCATGGACTTTTTCGATCCGGTCGCGACCCGCGCCTACTGCATGGCCGCCGGATCGGTGCTGCTGGCCCGTCAACTTGCAGGAGCCGACCGTGTCTGAATCCACCGTCCTGAGCGTGTATCCGCTCCAATGCCATCTCAACGGCAAGCCATTGTGCCGCGACGTCCCGATCGAACGCACGCTCGCCGACCTGTTGCATGACGACCTCGGCCTCACCGGCACCAAGCTTGGCTGCTCGCGCGGTGTGTGCGGTGCCTGCGTGACCCTGGTGGACGGTGAGCCGGTTGCCAGTTGTTCCACCTTTGCCTTTCAGGTGCAAGGCTGCGAGGTGCTCAGCATCGAAGGCCTGGCATCCGCAGACGGCAGCCTCGGCGTGATCGGGCAGGCGTTTGTTGCGCGCAGCGCGTTTCAATGCGGCTATTGCACCGCCGGCATGGTGCTGTTAACCAAGGCATTGCTGGATCGTGATGCGGACCCGAGCCATGACACCATCGTCGAATGGATCAGTTCCAACGTTTGCCGCTGCACCGGCTATGCGCTGATCATCGAGGCGGTGCAGGAGGCGGCACGCGTGCTGCGCGAAGGGAGTACGGCATGAATGCAGTGCCAGCAGCGCTCAAGCAGGTCGGCACCTCGGTGCCGCGCGGCGACGCCCGCGACAAGGTCGGCGGCCAGGCCCTCTACGGCCCCGACATCAATCTGCCGGGCATGCTGCATGCCAAGCTGCTGCGCAGTCCGCGCGCGCATGCGCGCGTGGTGTCGATCGACACCAGCGCCGCGCGCGCCATACCCGGCGTGCGCGCGGTGCTGACGCGCGACGACATTCCGCCGCAGGTCGTGCCGTTCTACGGTTATTACATCAAGGATCAGCCGATGGTCGCCCAGGATACGGTGCGCTACATCGGCGACATCGTCTGCGCGGTGGCTGCGGAGTCCGAAGCTGCCGCGGTGCAGGCATTGCAGTCGATCAAGGTGGTGTACGAAGACCTGCCGGTGGCAGGTGGCATCGAAGCGGCGCTCGCCACCGGTTTTCCAGCGCTGTTCGAGAACGCGCCAGCGGGCATCGTGCCGCCCTATGGCGCCGGTGCCAGTGCGGTACTGCGGCCACGCAAGAACGTCTGCTACGAATTCGCGTATCAGACCGGCAGTGCCGACGCTTTTGCGCGCTGCGACCATGTGTTCGAAGACGAGTTTCGTTTTTCGCGCATGACGCATTACCACCTCGAACCCTTTGTCAGCGTGGCGCATGCGCGCGCGGAGCGGATCGAAGTGTGGGCCAGTTGCCAGAATCCATTTCCCTTGCGCAAAGAAATTGCGCGCATGTTCAAGCGCCCGGAAAACCGCATCACGGTGCATGTGCCCTACATCGGCGGCGGCTTTGGCGCCAAGAACAATGTCAAGACCGAAGCGGTGTCGGTGATGCTGTCGATCATGACCGGCCAGCCGGTGCGTCTGTGCCTGACGATGGAAGAGAGTTTTCTGACCAACACCCAGCACGCGGCAATTTTGCGTCTCAAAACCGGCGTGATGGCCGACGGCACCCTGGTTGCGCGCGACAGCGAGATCCTGCTCGACGCCGGCGCCTACTCGGATGCCAGTCCCCTGGTGGCCGAGAAGGCCGGCTACCGCGTGCCGGGGCCTTATCGCTGGAGCCACATCAACACACGCTGTGCCTGCGTGATGACCAATACCGCGCCGGCCGGGCCGTTTCGCGGCTTCGGCGGCACCCAGGCGAGCTGGGCATCGGAGTCCCAACTCGACATGATCGCGCGGCGACTTGGGATCGATCCCTTCCAGATGCGCCGGCACAACCTGCTCAAATTGGGTGAGCCTTTCATGCCCGGCGAGAGCGGCGTCGACAGCGACATGCTGGCCGGCCTCGACATCGTGTGCGAGGCGATTGGCTATCACGGTCGCGCGCGCGGTGGCCCCGGCGCGAAGAAACGCGGCATCGGTCTCGCGATCGGCTTCAAGGATGGCGGCGGCGTCAACAAGCCGGCGCAGGCGCGCGTCAAGATGACCACCAATGGCGACGTGTTCCTGCACTGCGGCACGGGGGAGATCGGGCAGGGCGCCCACACAACGTTGGCGCAGGTGGTGGCCGAGGTGCTAGGCACGCGC
>JANNCZ010000284.1:0-3862 GCA_031387185.1 Burkholderiales bacterium | reverse complement strand
AATGCCGATAATCGCCACCACGATCATGAGCTCAATCAGGGTAAAACCTTTTTGCAATTGTTTCATTCGTATCTCCGGTGAATAGCGCACTATTACGCTACGTGGAGAAAGTAAAAGCGATTTTCGGGCCAGAATTTAATTTATTTAACATACTGAATTTAAATGGCTTTTTTTGAATAAGCCTGCTACCCGGACACGCATGTGACAAATTGCGTCAGCCCCGCGCCGGAAAATTGCAGTTCTTGTCGCGTAAGGTCGAAACGATGGGCGCGCATTCACTAAACCGACTGGCATTTTGTGCGAAGCCGGCGTCGCGCGGCGACGATGGATTGGAACGGGGGGGGGCGGCAATTTGCGAAGCGCGCCCGTCTCGTTTGCTGCTGAAAGGCTCGATTCCTCGCAGCAGCATATTATTACTTATTTTTATAACAAATTAACTTAATATTCTTGGACGCGACGATTCTCCCCCCCCGACAATCCACCGTCCCGTTTACGCCAACCCATGCCATGTATCAATACGACACCATAGACCAGCGTCTGGTCGATGAGCGCGTCACCCAATTCCGCGACCAAACCCGCCGCTTCCTTGCCGGCGAATTGACCGAAGACGAGTTCCGCCCGCTGCGCCTGCAAAACGGCCTCTATGTGCAGCGCCACGCGCCGATGCTGCGCGTCGCCGTGCCATACGGCATGTTGTCGTCGAAGCAGATGCGCATGCTCGCGCGCATCGCGCGCAAATACGACCGCGGCTACGGCCACTTCACCACGCGCCAGAACATCCAGTACAACTGGCCCAAGCTCGAAGAAGTGCCGGACATCCTGGCTGATCTCGCGACGGTCGAAATGCACGCCATCCAGACCAGCGGCAACGTGGTGCGCAACACCACCACCGATCACTTCGCCGGCGTCGCACGCGACGAGGCCGCTGATCCGCGCCCCTATTGCGAACTGATCCGCCAGTGGTCCACGTTCCATCCCGAATTTGCCTTCCTGCCGCGCAAGTTCAAGATCGCCGTGGCTGCGAGCAGTTCTGACCGCGCGGCGGTGCTGGTACACGACGTCGGCTTGCAGATCGTCAAGAACGCCGACGGCAAAGAGGGCGTGCGCGTGTTCGCCGGCGGTGGCCTCGGGCGCACGCCCATCATCGGCCACGCGATTCGCGACTTCCTGCCGCGCGCCGAACTGTGCAACTACCTCGACGCGATCCTGCGTGTGTGGAACCTGCATGGCCGCCGCGACAACAAGTACAAGGCACGCATCAAGATCCTGGTCAAGGAGTTGACGCCCGCAGAATTCACGCGCCAGGTCGAAGCCGAATGGGATCAGATCAAGGGCGGCCCTGCCGTCGTGCCTGACGAAGAATTCGCGCGCCTCGAAGCGGCCTTCACGCCGCCCGCTTATGCCACCCTGGCCGATGTCGATGCCGGCCACGAGCGCTTGCGCCATGACAATCCCGCCTTTGCGCGCTGGACCCAGCAGAACGTGACCGCTCACAAGGTGCCGGGCTATGCCGCCGTCACGCTCTCTCTCAAGCCGGTCGGCAAACCGCCGGGCGACGCCACCGATGCGCAAATGGACGCGGTGGCCGATCTGGCCGAGCGCTTCAGTTTCGGCGAAATCCGCGTCTCGCACGAGCAAAACCTGATCCTCGCCGATGTCAAGGAGTCAGATCTGTTCACGCTCTGGCAGGAGGCCAAAAAGATCGGCTTTGCCACCCCCAACATCGGCCTCGTCTCCAACATGATCTGCTGCCCCGGTGGTGATTTTTGCTCGCTGGCGAATGCCAAATCCATCCCGGTGGCAGAAGCCATCTCGCAGCGCGTCGAAGACCTCGACTATCAGTTCGACCTCGGCCCGATTGACCTCAACATCTCGGGCTGCATCAATGCCTGCGGCCATCATCACGTCGGCCACATCGGCATTCTCGGGGTGGACAAGGCCGGTGCCGAGTTCTATCAAGTAACACTGGGCGGCGCGCAGGGCTGGAACGCTTCACTTGGCAAAGTGATTGGCCCCTCGTTTGGCCAGGATGAAATGCCCGACGTCATCAGCCACATTCTTGATGTCTATGTCGAATCGCGCCACGCCGACGAAGTGTTCATCGACACCGTGCGCCGCATCGGCATCGAGCCATTCAAGGCGCGCGTCTATGGGGCCGGTGCAGCGACCGCCCACGCCGTGCCCCGCACGGTTTCCCCATCAGCTTCCCAATCAGCTTCCCAATCAGCCACCGAACGGAAGGCCGCGTAAATCATGCACATCATTCTGGACAAGAAAGTCGTCGCCGACACCTGGACGCACGTTGCGGACGATGCGCCCTTGCCGCCCGCCGGCAATCTGATCGTCCCGCTGTCATTCTGGATCAAGGAGAGCGCTGCGCTGGCCAAACGCGTCGGCAAGACCGGTGTCTGGCTCAAGGGCACCGATGATCCGGCACACATCGACGGCGTGCGCGAGCTCGTCAAGCTGCCGCTGATCGCCATCGAGTTCGCGCAGTTCGTCGATGGCCGTGGCTTTTCCATCGGCCGTCTGTTGCGCGAGCGCTATGGTTTCAAGGGCGAATTGCGCGCCTTTGGGGATGTGTTCCGCGACACCCTTTCCTACCTGGCGCGCTGTGGCTTCAACGCCTTCGCGCTCAAGGACGGCAAATCTCTCGACGACGCCTTGCACGCGTTCGATGATTTTTCCGATGCGTATCAGAACGCGGTCGATCAGCCGGTACCCTACTACCGCCGCCGCCTCGCTGCCGCCCCTGCGGCAAGCGCAGCGACCGCAGAGGCCTAAGCAACAAACGTCGCAACAAACGTCGCAACAAACGTCGAAGAAATTGAGCGCGTTCATCTGACGCATCAGGATGGCCGCACTTTTATTAACTACAAAAAGTATTAACAACTATATTTAATATTCTTGGACACGCAGTCGCGCAAGTCCAATAATGACCTTTATGGACTGGCTCACTTCCCTTTCAGGCTTCGTTGTCGGCGTCATTGTCGGTCTGACCGGCGTGGGCGGCGGCTCACTGATGACGCCCTTGCTGGTGCTCGGTTTCGGTGTGGCCCCCGCGACTGCCGTCGGCACCGACCTGCTGTATGCAGCGATTACCAAAGCCGGCGGTGTTTACGTGCATGACCGCCAAAACACGATTGACTACCGCATCGCTGCACGACTGGCTGCGGGCAGCCTGCCGCTGGCGATAGTGACCACCATTGCCCTGCATGTGATCGCCCCGGCCCCCGGTGCGCTGACATCCTTGATCAAAATCACGCTCGGCGGCGCCCTGCTTCTCACCGCCGCCGCGATCCTCTTCAAAAGCAAACTTGTGGCACTTTCGCCTTGCGCGGGCTGGAGCCCGCGCAAGGTGTCGGCTGCCACCGTTGCGGCCGGCGCCGTGCTCGGCGTAATGGTGACGATTTCGTCCGTGGGTGCAGGCGCGCTTGGCGTGGCTGCGCTGATCTTCCTCTACCCGCAACGCACCACTGTGCAGATCGTCGGTACCGACATCGCACACGCAGTGCCTCTGACGCTGATCGCCGGCCTGGGTCACGCCAGTCTTGGCACGGTAGATCTCACCCTGCTGGCGGCACTGCTGATTGGCTCGATTCCCGGGGTGATGCTGGGCAGCGCCCTGTCGCAAAAATTGCCCGAACGGATTCTGCGTCCCTGCCTCGCGGCGATTTTGCTGCTCGTGGGCGCCAAGCTGGTTTCCTAGCTGGTTTCCTGAACGACAGCTTCAATTCACTCTATGCGCCACCTTGATCACAGCATCGCATTGCTCCAGCAGGCTGCTGCGCACGCGCCTGCCGCATTCTCGACCAGCCTCGGCCAGGAAGACATGGTGCTTACCGACCTGATCGCCCGGCAC
>JANNCZ010000260.1:0-2259 GCA_031387185.1 Burkholderiales bacterium | reverse complement strand
TTCGTAGACGCGAATCGCCTCACGCAGCACGGTCGAGCGGTCGCGTACGCCGGTGAGCGTGGCGATGCTTTCCAGCGAATGCATGGTGGATGCATCGGGGCGAAATGAGAGGATCGCGGCTGACATGGGGTATTCAAAAATACAAAACGAGATACGAATTGTATTACGAAACGAAAACGTCGCTGGGCTACCAGCGGGGTTGTTTACCTGGAGCGGGCAAATTTACCGCTCCCGGTACCCCGAAAACGTGACTGGATCTGCTCGGGCAGGGCTGCTCAGGCATCCGCCCCGCACGCCCTCATCAAGGCATCGACATCATCAAACGGCACAATCTGCGTGCCACTGTGCAGCCAGCGCTCGCTGCCGCCATAGACCAGCCCGCCACCATTGGGCGCGGCGCTGACCAATTTGGAGAAGTGCCGGAGACCTTTGAAGTAGTCGGCATTGATGGTCGCGCCAGCCTTGATCTCGATGGGGTAGACGCCATGGCCGAATTCGAGCAGCAGGTCGATTTCGGCACCCTCGCTATCGCGGTAAAAAAACAGGTTGTCGCGCAGCCCGCGGTGCAGCCGGAATTTGAGCGCTTCCATCATCACCATGTTTTCGAACAAGCCGCCGCGCAGCGGATGCGTGAGAACTTGCTGCGCTGACTGTATGCCAATCAGCCATGCGGCCAGGCCGGTGTCATAAAAATACAGCTTGGGCGATTTCATCAGGCGCTTGGTGGTGCGCCAGTGATAGGGCTGCACCAGATGCACGATGTAGCTGGCCTGCAATACCGTGAGCCAGCGCTTTGCGGTGGTGTGCGCAATGCCCAGGTCCTGCGCCAGATTGTGGAGGTTTAGCAACTGGCCGGTGCGGCCCGCGCACAGTCGCACGAAGCTCTCAAACATCGTGAGGTCTGGAACATTGAGCAATTGACGCAAGTCACGCTGCACGTAGGTCGCAAAGTAATCGCTCAGTGCTTGCGCGGGGGGCAATTTGCGGTCGTGGATGCGCGGATAGAAGCCGCTGAACATCCACTGGGCGGCATCGCCCGTGTTCGCGCCGCTGGCGCGGAGTTCCTCAAATGAAAACGGCAGCAGACGCATCAAGCCAACCCGCCCTGCGAGGGATTGACTGACCTTGCTCATCACCTCGAATTGCTGGCTGCCAGTGAGGATGAAGCGCCCGTGGCGCGGGTCTTCATCGGCCAGTACCTGAATGTAGGACGCCAGTTCACGGGCGCGCTGAAATTCATCGAGAATCACCCCATCAGGAAATTGGGCCAGAAAGCTGCGCGGATCAGCCTGCGCCAGCCGCAATGCGTCCGGCGCTTCGAGATTGACATACGGCATGTGCGGAAAGGCGGTGCGCGCAAGCGTGGTCTTGCCGCTCTGCCGCGGGCCGGTTATGGTCACGGCTGGATAGAGCGCGGCGAGATGGCGCAAATGCGGGCTGGCGGTGCGGCTAATCATTTGGCGAGGATATCCTAAAACCTGTAATTTGAACATTGAAAGTTCAAATTACAGGTTTTTTAGGAATGAGTCCTTGAGTCAAAAATAATGCTCGCCTTGGCCGCCAGATTCGCGTATAGTTCGGTTTGTGCAATGCAATATCTGCACTAAATGGCGAATCAAATCCAATAAAAGTTGTTGTCTGTCAATTGGTTGCAGTCGATTCGCTGAGGGACAAGCTGCAAGGTCCCCTTCGTCTCCGACCCTTTTCGTCAAGCCCCCTCCCGCACGCCACGTTGGCTGCTACGGCGGACCGGCATAGCGGCTACAGGTTTGGTGCCGATATCCGATGTTCCGTCGCGCCATCGCGTCGTCTGCCGTTCGCATCACTGAACGGGGCCATGCCCAGTTAGCGACTTGTAGTGCCGTACCGCGATGTTTATCCACATCCGGCGTGGCTGGCTATTGCCATGTTTTACACAAGCGTGGCAGCTGAAAAGGAATCGAAATGAGCATCATTGATCAAATCGCGGCGCAAGCTGCGGCCAACGCTGTCGCACCGTCGACCGCCAACTTTATCGCTGCATCGAAGGCACACTTCGACGACACGCCGGTGACCGGTGCAACAGCCAAATCGACTGCGGCGAGCGAACACGCGTCTGCACCTGCGCCGGCACCAGTGCCCGCGGCGTCTCCCTTCGCCAATCTCGGCCTGCACCCGATCATTCTCAACTCGCTCAAATCGAGTGGCTACGAGACGCCCACCGCCGTGCAGATGCAGGCCATTCCCGCAGCGCTGACCGGCGGCGACCTGTTGGTGTCG
>JANNCZ010000216.1:0-9459 GCA_031387185.1 Burkholderiales bacterium | reverse complement strand
GATGCCGCCCAGACCATCCGCGAATTTTCCGGTGAGCACCTGCGCGACCACGGTTTCGGGCTGGTTCAAATACGCCGTCGGCGAAATCACCTTGGCGATCAGCTCGCGATTCTTCGGGTCGCGCGCCATCGCGGCGGCGGTCAGCACCGCGCGGTAGAGCGCGGCGAAGGTGTTGGGGTTTTGCTTGATGAATTCTTCCGAGACGCCGAACGCGCAGCAGGGGTGGCCGTCCCACAATTCTTTCGACAGGATGTGAATGAATCCCACCTCGTCATAAACGGCGCGCTGATTGAATGGGTCCGGCCCAAGGAAGCCGTCAATATTCCCGGCGCGCAAATTGGCCACCATTTCCGGCGGCGGTGTGACGCGGATCTGCACGTCGGTGTCCGGGTTGAGGCCGCTCTCGGCGAGGTAGTAGCGCAACAGGAAGTTGTGCATCGAATACTCGAAGGGCACCGCCAGCTTGAAGCCTTTCCATTGCTTGGGATCGCGCTTGTCCTTGTGTTTGTTGGCGAGCGTGATGGCCTGGCCATTGACGTTTTGAATCGTCGCCACACGCATTTGCGAGACGGTCGAACCCAGGCCCATCGACATGGCAATCGGCATCGGTGACAAAAAATGCGAGGCGTCGTGCTCCTTGTTGATCATTTTGTCGCGGATCAGCGCCCAGCCAGCCGTCTTGTTCAAGCTGACGTTGAGGCCTTCTTTCTTGTAGAAGCCGAGCGGGTCAGCCATGATGAGCGGCGTGGCGCAGGTGATGGCGATGAAGCCGAGTTTGAGATCGGTCTTTTCGAGCGAACCTCTTTTCTCTTGCGCCATCGCCTGCAACTGCCCAATGGGCAGCAGGCTGGAGATCGCCGCCATGGCCGTACCGCTGCCGACTGCGCGCAGGAACTTGCGGCGCACCGAGTCTTGCGGGAACAGTGCCTTGATGAGTGTGGCTTCGACGAAATCTTGCGACAGGGTCTCGGGATCGCTGCCGCGTTTTTGCCGTGCCAGCGCGGCGGCTGCGTTGTGCGCACCCTGATCGTGGTGCTGGCCGCAGGAGCAGCCGGCGCCGAGGGCAGTGTCCGGATCGTAGGGCTTGTAGACCGATTCGATGGGTGATGATGACATGGCGAACTCCTTCACGCGGTTAAGTGACAAGGTATCTGGTTTACAGTGATGCAAACATCACGCCAGCGCTGAATCTGGCGTAGGGCTGGCACTACACGGGCACCGCCGCTGGCGAGGCCGTAGCACCGGCGCTGGCGGCGGCATTCCCGCGCAGTACGCCATATCGCAGCTTCAAAACGTCATCAGACCGTGCTTGACCGCATACATGGCGATGCCGACATCGTTGTGCGCGCCGGTTTTCTCGAGGATGCGCGCGCGGTAGGTGGAGACCGTATTCGGTGAGAGCTTGAGGCGCTCGGCGATGCGCCCGACGCTGTCGCCGGCGGCGATCATCTGGAACACCTGGTATTCGCGCTGCGACAGGGTTTCGTGCGGCGCGCCGCCGGTGTTGACTGCCAACTGGGCGGCCAGATTCTCGGCCAGCGCCGCACTCACATAAATGCCGCCCGCTGCCGCCTTGCGGATGGCGCCGGTCAACTCGTCGGGGTCGGCGCCCTTGTTGACATAGCCGGCAGCGCCGAGCTTGAGGCAGCGCGAGGCGTACTGCTTCTCGGGGTAGGTCGAGAGCATCAGCACCGGCAGGCGCGGCAACTCGTCCTTGAGGGCCTTGAGCACGTCGAGGCCGTCGCGTACCGGCAGGGCGATGTCGAGCAGCACGAGGTCGATGGCAAGGCTGCGTGCCAACTTGCGTACCTCGGCCAGCGCGGCGGGGCCGTCAGCGGCTTCGCCGGCAATTTCAATGTCGCGCGTGTCGGCGAGGATTTGCTTCAAGCCCTCGCGCACGATGCGGTGATCGTCACACAGCAGGACGCGGATCATGAATGGGCCACGCGCGGGGTCACTGCGCCGTCAGGGTTGACCACGATCACATTCGGGGGTATGCCTTGAAAACCCTTGGTGGGAGCCACTTTTAGGCCGCTATCCGTCTGCGGTGCGGATCGGGAGGGTAGCGCTGCTGCCGGTACTGCCGGCACCGGTGCCGCCAGCGCCAGCGGCATCACCAGGCGCGCACGCGTGCCGGCGCCCGGAGCGCTGCTGATACCGACGCGTCCGCCAAAGTGGCGTGCGCGCTCACGCATGCCCATCACGCCATAGCTGTCGGCGCGCTCGAACGCGCCTGGCGGCGCTCCAGCGCCGTCGTCGTCCACCAGGATGGTCAGCGCGTCAGCGTCGAGGGTGATGGCGATGGCAACCTGCGTGGCCTCGGCGTGGCGCGCGACGTTGGAGAGCATCTCCTGAAAGATGCGGAACACGGCAGTCGCCACTGCACCGCCGGGCGCTTCTGCCCCGGCGGCGATATGGATGCGCGACTCACAGGCGAGTTCGGTGGCTTCGCGAAACTCGGCGATCTGCCATTCGAGCGCAGCGAGCAAGCCCTGATGATCGAGGATGCTGGGGCGCAGGTCGGTGATGATGCGCCCGACGTTTTCAACCGCACCCTCGATCAGACGCGCCATGGAGGCGCACTTGCGCGCCAGCTCGCCGCCGCTGTCGAGGCGGCGCTGCATCCAATTGACATCAAACTTGAGCGCGACCAGGAGGCTGCCGAGCTCATCATGGATCTCGCGCGCGATGCGCGTGCGCTCTTCCTCGCGCACGCTGTGGGCGTGGGCCGAGAGTTCGCGCAGTTGTGCGAGCGCGGCCGAGAGCTCGACGGTGCGCTCCGTGACCCGTGCTTCGAGCTCGTCTTTGGCGTGTTTGAGCAAGGCCTCGGCGCGGTGGCGCTCGGTAATATCGAGAAAGCTGATCACCGCCCCGCGCACCACGCCACCATCGATTACCGGATAGGACGAATACTCGACGTCAAACGCGCGGCCATCAGCGCACCAGAACACTTCGGTATCGACGCGGCAGGGCAGGCCAACGCGAAAGGCGCGAAAGATCGGGCAATCGTGCTCGTGATAAGGCGTGCCTCCGCGGTGGCTGTGGTGGATCAGCTCGTGCATGTTGCGGCCGATTGCCTGCTCGACGGTGAAGCCGAGCATGGCGGCGGCGGCGCGGTTGATGAAGGTGCAGCAGCCGGCCAGGTCGATACCGAAAATGCCGTCGCCCGTGGATTCAAGCAGCAGCGCTAGTTTGTCGTTCCAGACGCTGGCGGACAAAACGGCAATGGACATGAGGGTCTCGGCGTTGAGAGAGCACTGCTTTCGCAACGTCTGTGTTCGCAACGTCTGTGCCATATGGTTCCAGGCGCGCTGCACCACGCCCCAAGCTGATCATGAAATCGGCGCGCCGATGCACTTTGGTGCGCTTTTCGTCGATGCGCACCAAATTGAATCACGCTTAATCGGACTAAAGCATGCCCAATTGAGCACGCCCAATTGCGGCAGCACGCATCAATCAACGCGACGCCAGCGCTGCGACGCGATAGAATTGCGGGGTTTGCAGATTTGGCGCGCGCTGGTCTTTCACCCGGCTTTTCCTCTCCCCCCTTTCCCCACTACATGCAACCCTCCCGCCGCGAAGACCTGCGCCTGATCGCAGGGCACGGACGTTATTCCTCAGACTGGAATCTCCCCGACCAACTGCACGCCAGCGTGCTGCGCTCCCCGCACGCTGCCGCGCGCATCGTGCGCATCGATGCGGCACCAGCCCTGGCGCTGGCCGGCGTCAAGGCGGTGCTGACTGCCGAAGACGTCAAGCGTGCCGGCTACCAATCGCTCGTCGGTGGTGTCGCCACCAAAGACAAGCACGGCGAGGCGATGAAGAAGCCTTTCTATCCCATCCTCGCCGATGGGCAGGTGTGCTTTGTCGGTCAGCCGGTGGCCTTTGTGGTTGCCGAGACGGCGGCACTGGCGCAGGATGCGGCTGACTTGATCGAAGTCGAGTACAAAGAGACGCCGGGCGTGGTGACCTGGGCCGACGCTGTCGCGCCCGGTGCGCCGCTGGTGCATGCGGATATCGCCGGCAATCTCTCGTTCACGCATGAACACGGCGACGAGGCGGCCACGGCCGCAGCCTTTGCCAAGGCCAAGTTTGTGACCCGCGTGCGTGCCGACAGCCAGCGTCTGGTGCCCAATCCGATGGAGCCACGCGCCTGCGTCGCCGCGTTTGATGCTGCGACCGGGCGTTATCTATTGCACGCGGCCTCGCAAGGCCTGATTGCACCGCGCGTGCATTTGCAGCAGATCACCGGTATTCCCGCCGAGAGCATCGATCTCGTGGTGGAAGACGTGGGTGGCAGCTTTGGCATTCGCAGCAGCCCGTATCCCGAATACATCCTCGCCATGCTGGCGTCCAAAAATCTCGGCCTGCCGGTCAAGTGGACTGGCTCGCGTACCGATACGTTTTTGTCGGACTGTCATGGCCGCGCACTGTCGCTGGTGGGCGAAGTCGCGCTCGACGCCGGCGGCAAAATTCTCGCGCTGCGCTGGGACGACGAAATTGACCTCGGTGCTTACGCCGGCCCGTTCGGGGCCTTCATCGGCACGCAGAACGTGTCGATCATGTGCGCCGGGGTGTATCACTCCCCGGCGGTGTTTGTGCGCTCGCGTCTGGCCTACACCAACACCACGCCGGTTTCCTCGTATCGCGGTGCGGGGCGGCCTGACATCGCCTATGCGCTGGAGCGCTTGATCGATCAGGCTGCGGTGGATCACGGCTTTAACGTGCTCGAACTGCGCCGCCGCAATTTCATTCAGGCCGCCGAAATGCCGCACAAGACGGCTGCGGGCCAGACCTATGATTGCGGCGATTTCCCTGCCGTGCTCGACCATGCCTTGAAGACCGTTGACTGGAGCGGCTTTGAAGCCCGTCGCGCGGCCAGTGAGAAGCGCGGCAAGCTGCGCGGCATTGGTCTCGCGTCTTACATCGAGGCGGCAGCGGCAGGCGCGCAACCCAAAGACCAGACCGCCGCGCGTTTTTCGGCGGATGGCACGATCACGATTTATTGCATGGCAGGTGGCTCGGGGCAGGGCCACGAGACCACGTTTGTGTCGATCTTCGCCGGTGTGCTGGGCGTGCCGGGCGATGCGATTGTCTACCGCGCCAGTGACCCGCAGTTTGTGATGGTCGGCAATGGCACCGGTGGTTCGCGCACGGCAGCGGGGCAGGGCAGCTCGTTCACGCTGCTCGCGCAGGCATTGATCGACAAGGCCCGGCCGCATGCGGCGAGTGCGCTTGGCGTGGGCGAAGTGCGCTATGCCAAGGGCGTGTTCTCCGGCGGCGGCAAGTCGATTGGCCTGACTGAACTGGCGCAGAAGATGGCGCCTGCCGTGGGCACGGCTCACCCGCTCGATTGCGCAGCCGAAGGCAGCTTTGGCGCGACCTATCCAAATGGCTGCCACATCGCCGAGCTGGAAATCGATCCCGACACCGGCGTGACCGAGTTGGTGCGCTATGTCGCCGTCGATGACCTCGGCAACATCCTGCAACCCATGCTGGTCGAGGGTCAGGTGCATGGCGGCGTTGCGCAGGGCTGGGGCCAGATGTTCGGCGAGCATGGCGTCTATGACCGCGAGAGTGGCCAGTTCCTCACAGCGAGCTTCATGGATTACCCGATGCCGCGGGCCGGCTGGATTCGCGGCGTGGGCGATTTCGAGCGCATTCCGCATCCGGTGCCGACCGAGAAAAATTTGCTCGGTGCCAAGGGCGTTGGCGAGTCGGGCTGCTCAGGCTCGCTGCCCGCTTTGATGAATGCCATGATGGACGCCGTGCGCAGCGCGGGTGTCCAACAGCAATTGCAAATGCCGGTGACGCCGGCCGTGTTGTGGCGTGCGTTGAAAGACGCGCGCGCCAAGGCGGCTTGAGAGTGACGCGGGGTTACGCCAACTTCACCGCCCGGCATCACGTCACCGCCTGAAGCCACGCCATCGCACGAAGTCACAGTCATTCCCAGAATCCCAAAAGCATCCGGCTTGCAACAAGATCAATCAGTGAGGAGAAACGATGTACGCATTTGAATATCAGCGCGCGAGTTCAGTCGCCGACGCCGCCAGCCTGCTGGCAAAAAATCCGGAGGCCAAATTGCTGGCTGGCGGGCAAACCTATATCCCGACGCTCAAGGCGCGTCTCGCACAGCCCACGCATGTGGTCGATATTGGCCGCCTCAAGGAATTGACCGGCATTGAGGTCAAGGGCGGTGTGGTGTCGATTGGCGCGATGACGCGGCACGCTGAAGTGGCCGAGTCCGCCGAGGTGAAAAAAGCGCTGCCCGCGCTCGCTGCGCTCGCCATCGAGATTGGCGATTTGCAGGTGCGCAATCGCGGCACGCTCGGCGGTTCGGTGGCCAACAACGATCCCGCTGCTGACTATCCGTCCGCGGTGCTGGCGCTGAACGCGACCATTGTCACCAACAAACGCGAGATTGCGGCGGATGATTTTTTCCAGGGCATGTTTTCAACCGCGCTGGGCGAGGGCGAGATCATCGTGCGCATCAACTTTCCTTGTCCGAAGCGCGCCGCCTACAGCAAGTTTCATCATCCGGCTTCGGGCTACGCGATGGCCGGTGCGTTTGTCGCCGATACTGCGAGCGGGGTGCGCGTGGCGATCACCGGAGCGGGTGCGTCCGGCGTGTTCCGTTGGAAAGAAGCAGAAGCGGCGCTGACGAAGAACTTTTCGGATGCGGCGCTTGGCGGCGTTGCCGTCAACGAAAGTGACTGCCTTGCCGACCTTCATGCTGGTGCTGATTACCGCGCGCATCTGGCCGGCGTGATGGCCAGACGTGCAGTCAAGAAAATCACCGGTTAGAGAAAATCCCGGACGACCCTGGCCCGTCCCGGCAATCCCCGTCAAATCCGCCAAACCGCCAAACCGCCAAACTTCGCGGAATCCCGCCGAACACCGTGTAAAGAACCCACCATGAACAAAATCGAATTCACCATCAACGGCAAAAAGGTCGCAAGCCAGGTCGAAGGCCGCACCCTGCTGGTCGATCTGATCCGCGATGAACTCAAACTCACAGGCACCCACGTCGGCTGCGACACCAGCCAGTGCGGCTGCTGCACGATTCACCTCGATGGCAAGGCAGTCAAGTCCTGCGCCATGCTCGCAGCGCAAGCCGATGGTGCCGACATCCTCACCATCGAAGGTATGGCCAAGGGCGACACCCTGCATCCGATCCAGCAAGCCTTCACCGAATGCCACGGCCTGCAATGCGGCTTCTGCACGCCGGGCATGATCATGACGGCGGCGGGCATCCTCAAGGAAAACCCCAACCCCAGCGAAGCCGACATCGTCAAGGGCCTGGAAGGCAACCTGTGCCGCTGCACCGGTTACATCAACATCATCAAGTCTGTGCAGCGTGCTGCGGAGTTGATGAAGGCGTGATCGCCAAGCTGTGCTGAGTGGACGACCGTGCCGGTCTGGGTGTATCCCGTGCCGGTCCGGCTGTATCCCGTGCCGGTATCGGGAATGCAGGCTTGACCCACCAGAGTCGGCCTGCGGGCCGCTTGCACCAAGGGCTTCAGTAGTTAGGCAACAACAAAAAGGGCGCTGCAAGCGCCCCTTTTTTTCAGAGTTTCGACAGCACGAAGCCGATCGCCAATATGGCCGCGACCAGCGCGATGGCGATGGCCGCCAGCGTGCCGGTGCTGGCGTCGCCAGCATGCGGTGTGCCTGCTGGCGCGGCATCGGAATGGGCATCGGACGCTGCTGTGGCAGCCGTCGCAGCACTGGCTGCTGCCGCGATGGCGGCAACAGCATCCGGATTGCGCCGCCCCAACTCGGCATTGAACTTCGTAAAGAACTCGCCCGCCATTTTTTGCGCAGTCGCATCGACCAGGCGCGAGCCGATCTGCGCGAGCTTGCCGCCGACGCTTGCTTTGGCGCTGTATTCGAGCAAGGTCGATTCACCCTGGGGCGTAAGCTTGACGCGCGCCTCGCCCTTGCCAAAGCCTGCCACGCCGCCCTGGCCGTCAAAGCGGATCGCGTAAGACTCGGGGGCCATCACGTCAAACAGCGTGAGCTTGGCCTTGAATTTGGCCTTGACCGGGCCGACCGCAGCGGTGACCTGGGTTGCAAACTCGGTGTCGCTGGTGCGGGTCAATTCGTCGCAACCGGTGATCGAGGCTTTGAGAATCTCCGGATCGTTGAGTGCATCCCAGGCAATCTGCCGGTTGACGGGCAGGGTTTGGGAACCGGTCATTTCCATGCGAATTCTTTCGTATGAGGGGCTAAAAGAGGCGCTATTGTGCCTGATGCGGCTTGCCGCCGGGTGGCTGTGCTCCGGCGCTCGCAGGCTTGCGGCTGGGGGGATAGACGGCAACGGCTGGCTGACGGTGCGCGCAGTTGTTTTTGTTTGCGAACTGCCAGAAATTGGCCTATAATCAAAGGCTTTCCTGCGTTAATCAGCCAGCCCATTTTGCCGCCGCATTTTCAACGCGGGCGGCGTGGTGTGAGCAGAGGCGCAGGCCTCCCAACCAACCGCCGCACCCACTCCTCGTCAGGACAGATCTACATGCCGAGCATTCGCCTCAAAGAAAATGAGCCCTTCGAAGCCGCCATGCGCCGCTTCAAGCGCACGATTGAAAAAACCGGTCTCTTGACCGAGTTGCGCGCCCGCGAGTTCTATGAAAAACCCACTTCCGAGCGCAAGCGTAAGCATGCCGCCGCCGTCAAGCGCACCTACAAGCGCTTGAAGAGCCAGCAACTGCCCCCGAAGCTTTACTGATTTTCCGGTTTGGCCGAAAAGCCGCGGGCGCAGTGCGCTTCGCGGCTTTTTTTGTTTGTGCCGCAAAGGTTGAAACGCCGTTCCCTTCGAAACGATGTGGCGCTGTGCTGTGATGATGTTGGCTGCTGCGTCCCAGGCGTGGCACCACGCAGGAGAAAAAGATGACCCTCAAAGAACGCATTACTGAAGACATGAAAAACGCGATGCGCGCGAAAGACGCCCAGCGTCTTTCCGCGATCCGCATGTTGCTTGCTGCCATGAAGCAGGTGGAGATCGATCAGCGCATTGAATTGACCGATGTGCTGGTGATTGGCATCACCGAGAAGGAAATCAAGAAGCGCCGTGATTCGATCACGCAGTATCAGGCCGCCAAACGCGAAGATCTCGCCGCGAATGAGCAGTTTGAGGTCGATGTGCTGTCAGCCTACTTGCCGGCGCAGGCGGATGACGCCGAAGTCGAGGCGATCATTGCGGAGGCGATCACGGCGGTGTCCACCGACGGCACGAAGCCTGGCCCGCAAGTCATGGGCAAGGTCATGGGTGCAGTGAAAGCCAAACTCGCGGGCCGTGCCGACATGACCAAGATCTCGGCGCTGGTGAAGACGCGCCTCGCGGGCTGATCCGCACATCACAAGCTGCGGCCTTGCCGCAGCGAAGCGCTGCGATTGCTGCTGAGGTTGTCGCTTCGGTTGCAGCAGCGGCTTCTGCGAAGGCTACTGCGGTGGCCCGGCCTT